>DAOUQK010000288.1 GCA_030625695.1 Paracoccaceae bacterium
ACCGATATGTTCTGGGGCACGGAATGGACCGAAGAATTGCACGAGGCGTTTGTGGTTTGGGCGGAAATATCGGTTGTGCTACATATTGCGGCAGTGATCTTTGAAAGTCGGCGGACCAAAGTGAACCTGCCCCGGGCCATGATTACCGGCTATAAGGAAATTCCGACCGAATGATACCAACGCGCACAAAGATTGACTCGTGTTGTCGTGTGTCGGGCAGGATTTCACTCCACCGCTCGTCCGGTGGATGGTGGGGTGGAACCCCACCCTACGGATCTTTGACAGGTCAATCATTAGGCGATCAGGTATGACGTGTTGAAATGACTGCAAACCAAGCAAGTGTGGAACCCGAAAAACATCTGGGTTTGATAGCCCTCATCATTGTGCAGGCATTGTGTGCCGCATTCTTTATTGGCGATGTCCTGATGGATTTTCGTGACCTGGGCAGTCAGGCGGCTGCTCAGGTCCATTTATATGTCGAAGCAATTGCCACCGTCGGCCTAGTCTCTGGCATTGTATTCGAAGTGAACTATCTGCTGCGACTGCTGCGGCGCAAGGCGCATCTGGAAGTCAGCCTTCGGATCGCCAACAGCGCCTTTCACGAGGTAATCGAGACCGAGTTTGAAAGCTGGCAGTTGACGCCAGCCGAGCAGGACGTTGCCATGTTTCTGGTCAAGGGGCTGAATACGGCCGAAATTGCCGAAATGCGTGGCAATGCCGAAGGCACCGTAAAGGCCCATCTGAACGCGATTTATCGCAAGTCGGACACCCGCAGCCGGGCTGAGATGCTTAGCGTTCTGATCGACATCATGATGGGTCGGACGCATCGCGCACCTTAAAGCAATTTGCGTGGCCATTTTGGGGTAAATTCGCCGACACATCGGGCCTGTGGTGCCAATTCGCCTAACCCCTCTCGCCTTCACTGTTAAAATACTCCATGCTGGCGCAAATACAGGCGCTTTTCACCATGAGCGGGTTGCCCTATAACCCCACAACAACGACAGGCCCACAGGCTTATATGGGCCAATAACAAGCGGTCGAGGACAGACATGACAGAATCCAAACGTGACGCGGACGTCGCATTTATCAAAGCACTTGCCGAAATGTTGCGCGACAATGATCTGACCGAAGTGCAGGTCAAACGCGACTATGGCGACGATGGCCGCCTGAACGTACGGGTCAGCCGTGCCGCACCCGCGCCCGTTACCATCGCCGCACCTGTGGCCATGGCAGCACCGACACTTGCAGCCGCCGCTGCACCGGCCCCTGCCGCCGCCGAACCCGAGGCGAATGGCGACCCAGCCAGCCATCCGGGTGCTGTGACCTCACCCATGGTCGGCACTGTTTATATGCAGGCCGAACCGGATTCGCCGAAATTCATCACCGTGGGCGCGCAGATCAGCGAAGGCGACACCTTGCTGATTGTCGAAGCGATGAAAACTATGAACCACATCCATGCCCCAAAAACCGGCGTGATCAAACGCATTCTGGTCGAAGACGGGGCCGCCGTCGAATTTGGCACGCCCTTGGTCATTATCGGGTAAGGCACACATATGTTTGACAAAATCCTGATTGCCAACCGCGGCGAGATCGCCCTTCGGGTGGTGCGTGCCGCGCGTGAAATGGGCATTGCCACGGTCGCCGTTCATTCCACTGCCGACTCGGACGCGATGCATGTGCGCATGGCTGACGAGTCGATCTGCATCGGGCCTCCGGCCTCAGCACAAAGTTATCTTTCGATTCCGGCGATTATCTCGGCCTGTGAAATTACTGGCGCGCAGGCGATCCATCCCGGCTATGGGTTCCTGTCTGAAAACGCCAGTTTTGTGCAGATCGTGCAGGATCACGACCTGACATTCATTGGCCCCACGGCCGACCACATCCGCACCATGGGCGACAAGATCACCGCCAAGGACACCATGAAGGCGCTTGGCGTGCCTTGCGTTCCTGGTAGCGCAGGCGGTGTGCCTGATCTGGATGCGGCCAAGAAAATTGGCGCGGAAATGGGTTATCCTGTCATCATCAAGGCCACCGCCGGAGGCGGCGGTAAGGGTATGAAGGTGGCGAAAACAGCGGCTGATATGGAGAGTGCGTTTCACACGGCACGGGCCGAAGGTAAGTCAAATTTCGGCAATGACGAAGTTTACATCGAAAAATATCTGACCACGCCGCGCCACATCGAAATTCAGGTGTTTGGCGACGGCAAGGGCAACGCGGTGCATCTGGGCGAACGCGATTGTTCGCTGCAACGGCGCCACCAAAAGGTATTCGAAGAGGCACCGGGGCCGATTATCTCACCTCAAGAACGCCGTGCGATTGGCAAGGTCTGTGCCGATGCGGTGGCACGGATCAACTATATCGGTGCCGGCACCATCGAATTCCTTTATGAAAAAGGCGAGTTCTTTTTCATCGAAATGAACACCCGCCTACAGGTCGAACACCCGGTAACCGAGGCCATATTCGGCGTCGATCTGGTGCGCGAACAAATCCGCGTGGCGGCAGGTTTGGACATGTCGTTCGGACAGGACGATCTGGTCATCAATGGCCACGCCATTGAGGTACGTATCAACGCCGAACGCCTACCCAGCTTTACCCCTTGTCCGGGCCGCATCTCGCAATATCATGCCCCCGGGGGCCTGGGTGTTCGGATGGATTCCGCCCTTTACGATGGCTATTCGATCCCGCCGTTTTACGATAGCCTGATCGGCAAGCTGATCGTGCATGGACGGGACCGGCCCGAGGCATTGGCGCGTCTGGAACGGGCGTTGTCGGAACTGATTGTCGACGGGGTGGACACGACCATTCCTTTGTTTCCGGCTCTGTTGGCGGAGCCGGACATTCAGAACGGCACCTATAACATCCATTGGCTGGAGCGCTGGCTTGAAAGCAATCTGGAGCAATGAGGCGCGTGGGTTTTCACCCACCCTACAGTAAATTCAGATGTCCCTGACACCCGAACTGTTGCTACACGGTTATTCGATCGGGGTCTTCCCGATGGCCGAACATCGTGATGATCCCGAAGTGTTCTGGGTTGATCCCAAGCTTCGGGGGGTGATGCCGTTGCAGGGTTTTCGCATTTCCCGAACGCTTGCGCGCACGATGCGACGGGGTGGATTTGATATTCGGATTGATAGCGATTTCATTGGCGTGGTCCGGGGATGTGCGGCACGAGCCGAGACCTGGATCAGTGACGAAATACTTTCTCAGTACAAACAGTTACACGATATGGGGCACGCCCATTCATTGGAGATATATCACGAAGGTGAACTGTCTGGTGGCGTTTATGGTGTGGTTCTGGGGGCCGCATTTTTCGGCGAAAGTATGTTTTCGCGTCGAAACGATGCGTCAAAAATCGCGCTGGCCTATTTGGTGGATCATCTGACCCGAACCGGATTCACCTTGTTTGATACCCAGTTTATCACCACACACCTTGCGTCCCTTGGCGGGATCGAAATTAGCCGGGCGCAGTACCAGCGCCAACTGAAAACCGCAATTGATCTGCCTGCCGAATTTGGAGCGTGCGCCATTCCAACCGCTCAGGAAGTGATACAGCGCAATACCCAGACGTCATACCGGCTGTGATCCAAGGCACTTAGGGCGGGTGCCGAGGCAATCATCCAGCCTTCGAACCAGATGTCTGTCTTGGCCTCTTCGCGAATGGTCAGATAGGCATAGGCATCGCCGGTCGGATTGTCCGCCGGATAGCGGCAGTCGGCCAGCGCCACGTCCAGCCCAAACACAGCCCCCCGCCCGCCTTTGGGCAGGTCCACGTCGACCGTCTGACCGTTGACCTTATCCAGCCCGCGCAACACCGCGCCAATGCCGGATTCCGCCTGATCCTGGGCGCTGGCAGGGGCCGCAATCACCAGCGACATGATTAGCGATAAGGCCGACGCAATGCCCCTCACTCTTCGTCCCCGCCGCTACCGGATACGAATTTCAGCAACAGCGTGATCAGGCTGACAGCCCCCTGGGTGTCTTCAACCTCATCCCCCGGGGCGAAGTAGAACGGTGACCCGCCCGGGTTGATTTCGACAAAGTTGCCACCCAGCAAACCCTCGGAGGCGATGATCACAGCACTATCATCTGGAATTTCAATACCGTCGATCACCGAAAATTGGGTGTCGGCGCGGTAGGTTTGTGGGTTCAGAACAACCCCCGTCACGGTGCCAATCTTGACCCCGGCCAGCCGCACATCGGTGCCAACCTGCACGCCTTCAAGGGAACGGAATGACGCCTTAAGCTCATAACCCGATGTCGCTTTGGACAGGCCAGTCGCCTGCCCTGCATAAACTGCAAAGCCAACGGCGACCACCAAAACAGCCGCCCCAACCAGAACTTCAGTAACGTTTTGTGACAAGGCAATGCCCCTTTTTATTCAGGCTTCCAAGCTTCATAGTCGCGCCGATCCGCGGGTTTGGCGTGGCGCAACGATCCGGCCGGCGCATAGGCCAGTGCCGATCCGGTCAAATTATTCTGATGCGGTTTTTCCCAGGGTTTATGCGCCAACGGCTTTTCGGTCGGCGGCTCATCCCAGGTCTTATGCAGCCAGCCGTGCCAGTCCGTGCTGATCCGGCTTGCCTCAATCTCACCATTGAAAATCACCCAGCGGCGGTCGCCGTTGCGGGATTTGTAATAGATATTACCCTGCTCGTCCTCGCCGACCTTGACGCCTTTGCGCCA
>DAOUQK010000134.1 GCA_030625695.1 Paracoccaceae bacterium
ATCGTACCGGTCCAGAGTATCGCCTGATCGCCCGGCCTGAATGGCCTCAAACGCCGCCTCTGCTGCCGCCTTACCAGACAACATCGCATTGTGGTTGCCCTTGATCCGCGGCAGGTTGACCAGCCCGACGGAACAGCCCAACAACGCCCCCCCCGGAAACGCCGATTGCGGGATCGACTGAAACCCACCTTTGGTCACAGCGCGGGCGCCGTACGCCACGCGTTTACCGCCCTTCAGAAGGTCGGCAATCATCGGGTGATGTTTGAGCCGCTGAAATTCCATATAGGGATACAGATGCGGGTTCTTATAGCTGAGATCGACAATCAGCCCGACATAGATCTGATTTTTATCCAGATGATAGATGAACGACCCACCACCGTTATTCCACCCCAAAGGCCAGCCCATCGTGTGGGTCAGGGTGCCCTCGTGGTGCTTGTCCGGGTCAATTTCCCATATTTCTTTCATGCCAAGGCCGAATTTGGGCACATCCGCATCGCGGGCCAGATCGTATTTGGCGATGACTTCTTTCGAGAGCGACCCGCGCACGCCTTCGGACAGGAACACGTATTTGCCGTGCAATTCCATGCCCGGCTCGTAATTCGCGCCCTGGCTGCCGTCTGGTTCGCGGCCGAATTCCCCGGCCACCACGCCCTTAACCTCGCCACCTTCGCCAAACACCAGTTCCGAACAGGACATTCCGGGGAAAATCTCGACCCCCAGGCCCTCGGCCTGTTCCGCCATCCAGCGACAGACATTGCCCATGGACACGATGTATTTGCCGTGGTTCGACATCAAGGGTGGCATCAGAAAATTGGGAATGCGCAGCGCGCCTGCTTGGCCCAGCATATAAAAATTGTCCTTGCGCACCGGCACCGTTACCGGCGCGCCCATGCCGCGCCAATCAGGAAACAGCGCGTCCAGACCGCAGGTATCCAGAACCGCGCCGGACAGGATATGCGCACCCACCTCCGAGCCCTTTTCCAGCACAACCACCTGAATATCCGCATCCAGTTGTTTCAGCCGTATTGCCGCCGACAGGCCCGCAGGCCCTGCCCCGACGATCACAACGTCATATTCCATCGCTTCGCGTTCAATATCGGCCATACCGGCGCTCCTTGACTAACTTCTGGCTAAATTACCCTTTGGCAGGCTTGCGCGTCAATCGCAACACCGCGTCAATCACCCGGACGATCTCCCATCAAATAGCGTGGACCGGCCCCCTTGGCCCTGGCAACGTCGTCAGGATTAAAAAGCCTGCATTTGGGTAGAGACAAACAGCCACAACCGATGCAGCCGTCAAGATTGTCGCGCAGGGTCTGCAAGGTTTCAATCCTCGCATCCAGCCGCTCGCGAAATGTCTCGCTGATCGCTGCCCAGTCTTTGGGCGTTGGCGTTCGCCGGTTTGGTAGCTGCGTCAACAACCCGGCAATTTCAGGCAACGAGAATCCGAACTGCTGGGCAATCATCACAAAGCTAAGCCTGCGAATGTCTGCCCTTTGAAACCGCCTCTGACCGCCTGCATTACGCCAGGGCGCAATCAGTCCCTGCGCCTCGTAATATCTGATCGCCGATACGGCCAGCCCGGTGCGCGAGGCCAATGCGCCGATTGAAAGTCCTTGAAACGCCATGAACGACCTCCGAAATAATTCTTGACCTCAAGTTAGGTTGAGAGATTACCATGACACATGACCGCAATACTAACAAGGAATCACAGACATGACCGCACATCTTGAACACGTGAATTACACCGTTAAGGACACCCAAAAGACCGCAGCCTGGATGTGCGATCTGTTTGGTTGGCATATCCGCTGGCAAGGGGCCTCGATAAACGACGGCTATACGGTGCATGTAGGCACCGCCCAACAGTATGTCGCGCTCTACTCGCCAACCGATGCCGCGGACCCGCAGGACAACAATTACCTGACCGCTGGCGGGTTGAACCATATCGCCGTAACAGTCGACGACATCGAGGATATGGAAAAGAAAGTTTTGCAAGCCGGTTTCAAGACCAGTAACCACGGCGATTACGAGCCCGGTCGCAGGTTCTATTTCCACGACCACGATGGTATTGAATACGAAGTTGTAGATTATTCCTAAACCGCTTGGGCCAGGTCCCTCTTGGTTCTATCCCATAAAGCCTTGGTTGCAGGCCCATAACGCCCATGAATACGCGGGTTTTCGCCAATACAACTCTTGCATTCCCCGGTTGCTTTGGGTTTGGTAATCTGCAATTCAATCTCGCGCCCGGATGCTTGTTGCTTCCGGGTGCCTAATTCTTTGTGGACGACGTGTAATGGAAAAAATCCCGATGACCCCGACAGGGCATAGAGCCTTGGAAGTCGAGTTGAAACAGCTCAAGTCAGTCGAACGGCCTACGATCATCAAGGCTGTCGCTGAAGCACGCGAGCATGGCGACCTGTCTGAGAACGCCGAATATCATTCGGCGCGTGAAAAGCATTCGTTTATCGAAGGGCGCATCAAAGAGCTTGAAGGCGTATTGTCGCTGGCCGAAGTGATCAACCCGGCCAACCTCAAGGGGGCAATCAAATTCGGCGCGCAAGTGACGTTGGTGGATGAGGACACGGACGAAGAAAAAACCTGGCAGATCGTTGGAGAGTATGAGGCCAATGTTGAAAACGGCCTGCTCAACATCAAATCCCCCATCGCCCGCGCCCTGATTGGCAAAGAAGAGGGCGACAGCGTCGAGGTCCGCACCCCCGGCGGGGAAAAGTCCTATGAAATCCTGAAGATCGCCTTTTCCTGACGGAGCGCTTGTATGTCCGGCCCCACCACCGATCCAGAAACAACCCCACAAACCGTGCCAGACGCGGCCCAGCCGACGCCACTTGGGATATATGACCGACCCAAACACGGGGCGATCACCGGTATCGAAGTGGCCGCCCTTGTGCTGAGTGTTCTTTGGTTGGGTGCGGCGATTGCGTATTTTTTCATGACACCCGGCAACGGCAGTGAAAACGTCGACAACCTGCGGTTTGTCATGACCATGCTGGCGGTGTTCATGCCGGTGGCCATGATCTGGGTCGCCGCAACGGCGGCGCGTTCGTCCCGGGTTATGCGCGAAGAAAGCCAGCGATTGCAGACCGCAATCGACGCCATCCGCCAATCGTTTGTCGCCCAGCAGCAACGCGCAGCAATTTCCAGCCAACCTTCGGTCAATCGCAAACTCGACGAGATTGCGGCGGTAACACGAAAGACCGAAACTGCGCTGGCGACCTTTTCCACATCGCGTCACGCCACATCCCGGGCAATGGCCAGCCAGATTTCCGAGGACATTCCCAGCGGCGACCAGGGCTCTCTGGCGCTGGGAAGCCCGGCCGAAGACTTGTCGCCGCCCTTGCCAACCGAAGATTTCATCCGCGCACTGAATTTCCCCGAAACAGCCGAAGACGAAGCCGGTTTTTCCGCCCTGCGCCGTGCCCTGCGCGACCGGCAGGCTGCGCAACTGATCCAGGCGGCTCAGGATGTGCTGACCCTGCTCAGCCAGGACGGCATCTATATGGACGATCTGCGCCCCGACATGGCCCGTCCGGACGTCTGGCGCCAGTTTGCCCAAGGCACCCGGGGCCGCGCAGTAGCCAGCCTGGGTGGTATCCGCGACCGGACCTCTCTGGCGCTTACTTCGGGTCGAATGAAGCAGGACAATATTTTTCGCGACGCGGCGCATCATTTCCTGCGTCTGTTTGATAAGATGATCGCCGAGTTTGAACCGATGGCCAGCGATGCGGACTTATCTGCCTTAAGCGAAACCCGAACCGCCCGTGCCTTCATGTTGCTTGGCCGTGTGGCCGGGGCGTTCAACTAAGAAAGCCGCACAGCAGCTACCGTTTTTGTGATCCGTAGGGTGGGTGAAACCCACGCAGGTCAATGGTGACAAACTTAAAAACCATGCGCTCAAAAGGTGCGACCGCACCTCGGGCACAGCCCGCCCCGCCGGAACCCATTGAGGCGTGAGACAAAGAATGGTGCTGCTGCATGGCATTGAGCCCCTATCTCTTGGGGCGCCGTCGCGTACCAAATAATTCACGTTCCTCAAGTTTTTATGGACTTCTCTTACCTAAGGGTTGTTGCCAGGCACAGAAAAAACAATGGATTTCAGGCAGTAAAATTTTCGGAACACTTGCAGGAGCTTTCGACTTTCGTCGCAAACTCGGTGGCCGTGGTCGCACCACCATTTACCGTGACGCCGAACTTGGCCGTTTGCCTAAGCCAGTAAAAATCGGTTCCCGGCTCTACTGGAACGAGGCGGATGTAGACGCCACAATTCAAACCATCCGGGCATAAGACCCACCCCACCCAGGCAAGGTGCCTGGGTGGGGTGGGAATGTTCTTTGCGGGAACCTCCACACCATACGCCCAGCGCCTTTTCATCTCAACGCAAAAGGAACCGAACTTATGAGTAGCAACAAATGGTATTCCGACCAATCGCAAATATTCTGGCCTGCAAGACACTCCTTGGCGGGCGCACAGTCTCTCACAAGACGGAAATCCACGAGGTACGCGGTTGGCGGTTGGGTGCCATTATACACCGTTTAAAAAACGAGTCTGGCTGGCCCATCCGTGTCGAATATCGGGGGCCGCACAATCATACTGGAAGCCATTGTGAATTGTACCAGGGGTTTCCTGAAATTATCCGTGCTTGACAGAATTGTAGGTCAGCAGGTCAAGCATCAATCGTTGAGCCTGTCCAACCGCGCCCGCACTGACATCCCATGCGCCTCCAGGCTTTCGGATTTTGCGAGAGTTTCCGCCGCCGGGCCGATGATACACAAAGCTGCCGGGGTCATCTTTGACAAGGTGGTTCGCTTTAGAAAGTCCATCACCGAAAGGCCGGAACTGAAGCGGGCCGAGCGAGCGGTGGGCAGGACGTGGTTGGGCCCCCCGACATAATCGCCGATGGCTTCTGGTGTCCATTGGCCGAGGAAAATTGCACCTGCGTGGATGGTTTTTTGCGACAGAGCATCGGGGTCCGTGACACAAAGTTCAAGATGCTCGGGGGCGATGCGGTTGGAAAGTTCGGCCGCCTCGTCCAGATCGCCAACCGTGATGACAGCACCATTGTCACGCCAGCTTATCCCGGCGATGGCGCGCCGTTCCAGGGTTTTCAGGCGGGCGTCAACCGCTTCATCAACAGCGCGGCCAAAGGCGGCGTTATCGGTGATCAGAATTGATTGCGCGCTTTCGTCGTGTTCGGCTTGTGATAGCAGGTCAAGGGCGATCCAGTCCGGGTCGTTGTCCGCGTCGGCGATCACCAATATTTCCGAAGGGCCAGCGATCATGTCAATACCGACCTTACCGAATACCCGGCGCTTGGCCGCCGCTACAAAGGCGTTACCCGGGCCGGTGATCTTGTCGACGGGGCGAATGGTTTTGGTGCCATAGGCCAGTGCGGCAATCGCCTGAGCGCCGCCGATGCGATAGATCTCGTCCACACCGGCAATTTTTGCCGCGAGCAGAACCAGAGGGTTGATGATCCCGCCGGGGGTGGGCACTGTAATCGCCAGACGCGGGACGCCGGCAACTTTGGCTGGGATGGCGTTCATCAGCACCGAGGACGGGTAAGATGCGAGGCCGCCAGGCACATAAAGCCCGGCTGACGACACTGCTGACCAGCGCCAGCCCAAGGTGGCCCCGGCTTCGTCCGTCCAGGAGGCATCGTCGGGCATCTGGCGCGCGTGATAGGCGCGTATTCGGGCTGCGGCCAATTCAAGGGCCGCACGCTCGGCGCTGGGCACCTCATCAATCGCCTTGGCGATTTCTTCGGAGCTTATGGCGATTGTGTCCGGGGTCAGGGCCAGCCTGTCAAACCGTTGGGTCAATTCGATCACCGCAGCGTCACCGCGGGCGCGGACATCGGCGATGATGTCGGCAACAATGGCATCCACGTCGGGGCTGTCTTCGCGCTTGGCGTTAAGCAATATCTGGAATTGCGCCTCGAACTCAGCGTCTTGCGTATTTAGAAATACCGGCATTCTGGCCTCCTGTCCGGCCCTGTAGTAGGTGGGTCGGCCCGCCTGCTCAAGGTGAATTCATGAGCCTTATGCAGGATGATCCGGAACGCTGCGCGATGGGGCCTGATAGGGGCGGGTCACATCCCGAAGAGACACTTCCAAAGCTTCGACATTCAGCCGGATTGCCCCGTCGCCTGCCAGCGTCAGCAATACCTGACCGGCGCAGTCTTCGCCCGCCTCGAACGTCACCGACAGCAACGAACAGACCGTATCGCCATCGCTGCGATCCACGCCCTGAGACGAAACACCCAGCACATTGTCGACCACCAGTAGCGATTGCACCCGCTCGAACGCGCGGCCTCTTTGGCGTGCGGCCTCTTCGTCCTCCCAGCGGAACCGGTTTACCAGCAAGGCAAAACGCAGTTCTGTCGCCCGCCATTTCATTTCCGTTACTGGAAATACGGCGTCTTGAGTGAGAGTTGAAATGATCTCAAGATCATCGTGCCCGGCGGCACCCAGGTTCAAAGGTGCTTCGCGGCCTTCTTCGAATGTTGCGTCGTTATTCACTGGCTTTTATCCGTTCAATCTTTGCGCCCACGCCTTCCAGCTTGCGCACCACATGTTCATAACCCCGGTCCAGATGATAAACCCGGCCCACGGTTGTTTCACCGTCGGCCGCCATGCCCGCCAGGATCAACGACACAGACGCTCGCAAATCTGTTGCCATCACCTGCGCCCCCTTCAGCCGTTCAATCCCCGTCACGGTGGCTGTCCCGCCGCTCACATCGATCAGCGCGCCCATGCGCATCAATTCCGGTGCGTGCATGAACCGATTCTCGAATATCTTTTCTTCCAGCACACTGACCCCGTCAGCGGTACACATCAGTGCCATCATCTGCGCCTGAAGATCGGTTGGAAAGCCCGGAAATGGCGCGGTCGTCACGTTGACGGCCTTCACGTGGTCGGATCGACGGCGGACCTTCAGGCCTTTGTCAGTCTCAGACACATCAATCCCCGCCTCGTCCAGCTTTTCACTAAACGCCTCTACCAGATCAAGCCGCCCACCCAGCAATTCCACCTCGCCGCCGCAAATGGCCGGCGCCAGCATATAGGTGCCAAGCTCAATCCGGTCGGTCACCACCGGATGGGTCGCCCCGTGCAGGCGGTCAACGCCCTGAATGGTGATGGTTCCGGTGCCTTCGCCTTCAATCTGAGCCCCCATCTTGCGCAGGCATTGCGCCAGATCGACGATTTCAGGTTCGCGTGCAGCCTGATTGATAACGGTTGTCCCCTTGGCCAAGGTCGCGGCCATCAGCGCATTCTCGGTCGCGCCCACAGAAACAAACGGAAAATCCACCACCCCGCCTTTCAATCCGCCGGGTGCTTTTGCGTGTACATAACCGTCTCTAAGATCCAGTTCCGCCCCCATCGCCTCTAACGCTTTGAGGTGCAGATCAACCGGGCGCGCGCCAATCGCGCAACCGCCGGGCAACGACACTGTCGCCCGCCCGTGGCGTGCCAGCATCGGCCCCAGAACTAGGATCGAGGCGCGCATCTTGCGAACGATGTCATAGTCAGCGGTCAGATTATTCTGGTCGTGGCTCGACATGGCGAGGACCTGACCATCCTGCAACGCGCTGACCTCGGCCCCAAGCGAGGTCAGAAGCTGGGTCATGGTGGCGATGTCGCTAAGACGCGGTACATTTGTCAGGGTCAACGGTTCGTCACTCAGCAATGTCGCGGGCATCAGAGTAAGACAGGCGTTTTTGGCCCCGGCAATTGGTATCTGGCCGCTAAGCGGTCCGTTGCCTGTTATATGTATCGCGTCCATCTGCTCTATCCTTTTTTGGTATCTGTCTTTTTGTCTTGTTCCCCGGAATCCGCCTGCAGGCGCGCGCGCGTTTGTACCTTACGCCGACCAAGGTTCGCCTTCAGCGCAGCCTTGAGCCTGTCGTCGCGGTTTTGTGTCGGACCTGATTTCGCCGATGGGGGTGATTTGCCTGCCATAATCTATCTCATACATGAGGGACCAAAAAGGGTCTAGGCTCGCTATTGTGCGGGTATGGAAGTGGACAAGACCACGTTACACGACCTAGGCAGCATAACAGGGTTCAATAATTCGATGAAGGTGGGGTTCGCCGAACGGACACGGCAGATACGGAAAATGCCATTCTCAACCAGTAGTAAACTTGCCAGTGCGGGTTGGAATTGATTGGGTGGGGGGGGGAATCGAAAGAGAGATACAAATTCAAAGGTTCTTACTAGGTTTGGCGGTGACCTACTCTCCCACGCCTTAAGACGCAGTACCATCGGCGCTACAGTGCTTAACTGCCGGGTTCGGGATGGGACCGGGTGTTTCACTTGCGCTATGACCACCAAACCAAGAAAGAACCTCTGATGTTGTAATCCGCCAGGCGAATTACAACCTTATCAACATGTTGTCCAAATCAGATTACTTACTGTTAAGTGTATGCTTTTGATTACGTTAGGTTTTCCTAACGATCGAGTAGAAATCTTGCTTCTACTGGATCAAATCAAGCCTATCGGGCAATTAGTACCAGTCAACTGAACGTGTGACCACGCTTACATCTCTGGCCTATCGACGAGGTGGTCTACCTCGGCCCTCAGGGATACCTTGTTTTGAGGGGGGCTTCCCGCTTAGATGCTTTCAGCGGTTATCCTGTCCGAACTTAGCTACCCAGCACTGCCGTTGGCACGACAACTGGTCCACCAGTGGTTCGTTCACCCCGGTCCTCTCGTACTAGGGGCAACTCCTCTCAAGT
>DAOUQK010000188.1 GCA_030625695.1 Paracoccaceae bacterium
GCCCGGTTACGCGCCGTCGCTGCATGCTCCCACATCCGCACATTCATCGCCGGTGCCAGCAACACAGGCGTATCTGTCGCCAGCAACAAGGTTGACGCCAGATCATTCGCCAGCCCACCGGCCATCTTACCCATCAAATCCGCCGTCGCAGGTGCCACCACCACCAAATCTGCAGAACGCGACAATTGAATATGCCCCATTTCGGCCTCGGCATTCAGATCAAACAAATCCCGGTGCACCACCACCCCGGCCAAAGCTCCGACTGACAGGGGAGTGACAAACTCCTCGCCAGCACGGGTCAGCACCGGCGTTACCGACGCCCCCCGCTCGCGCAATCTCCGGATCAGATCAAGCGCCTTATACGCCGCAATCCCACCACCAATAATCAATAAAATATGTTTGGAAGCCAGCATTTAGCCCATCCCCATCAAGACAAGCCCAACAATAAACGCCCCCGCCGTAATCCGCCAGCGCAATCTCGGACACCGCGAAGAAAGCCCCCTTTGGGCTTGAAGAGCGGCCCTTCAATTGCCTTACTGAAACGCCAGACAGGGATCAGGTCTCGGCTCAGCCGCAAACGAAACAACCAGATCAAACACCCCGTCAATCCGCCCGCCTTCGGCCATTCCAACGGCAATAATCGCCACATCCGGCCGCGCCGCCCGCAAATACACTGCCAGGCCACGGTCCTTGCGCGCATGCCCGTTGCCGGTGATCACCACAACCGGCCCGCCAACCGCCTCCAGCGCCTCAACCACGGCCCGCGCCAGATAAGCATCCCGCAACCGCTGCAATTCAACCATTCCCGCCAGCAGGTTTTCCGGCAAAGCATTGCAATGCGCCGCCCGCTGAAACTCTAGCCGCGCCGCTTGCTCCGCTTCATCCAACGCCCGATCCAAGCCATAAAGCTCCGCCTCAGCGCCAAAATCCAGCAAAACCCCCGTTTTGAACGCCTTGCGCGCAGCAGGCCGCGTCAGGCCTGCGCCTAAAACCCGCGCCGCCTTACCTGCGACAAAGATTGGATAATAATACGAAAAATCTGGCCACCCTGCATCGTCCCACTTCAGAGCTGCCCGCAGACCCGCCTCATCCCCTCGGTTTTCTCCGGTTATCAGCCCAGCCTGCGCGCTGGTCAGCATTTCAAACACCAGTGCCGCAGGCTGCAACGCAGCCACGACCTCGGCTTGCGCCGCGTGATGGCGCGGATTGTCATGCACTTCTCCCAGAATGATCACATCAGCCCCGGCAAAGGCGTCGATATCCAGCCCCTGTGCCAATCCCGGACAGGCCAGCAGTATCGCCAACAAAAAGGTCAAATATCTCATGCACCCCAATCCTGCGCCTGTTATAGGATAATCTCAAGCCTGCTTCACAAAGGTAACGCCCATGTTTCCCAAAACCACCCTTGTTATCGGCGGTGCCGCCTCTGGCAAATCTGCATGGGCCGAAAATCTGGTCGTCACCGCGAACAGGCCAAAAACTTACCTCGCCACGTCGCAGGTGCGTGACGCCGAAATGCAGGTCAAAATCAACCAACACAAAACCCGCCGGGACGCCAGCTGGACCCTGATCGAAGCGCCGCTGGATCTGCCCCTGTCCAACCTCCGCCCCAACCACATCTGCCTGCTCGATTGCGCCACCATGTGGCTGACCAACCATCTGTTGGCCGACAACAACCTGCCCGACGCCCAGTCGGCCTTGCTGAACGCAATAACCACCTGCCCGGCCGATCTGGTGATCGTCACCAATGAAGTCGGCCATGGCATCGTCCCCGACAACACGCTCGCCCGCCAATTCCGCGAGGCTCAGGGGCGGCTCAACATCGCACTGGCCGCTCAGGCTGATCTGGTTGTCCAAATTACCGCCGGCCTGGCTGTGCCCCTCAAAGGTCAGCTGCCATGACCCGCCTGCATCTGGTGCGCCACGGGCCAACTCACGCCAAGGTCATGGTCGGCTGGTCCGACCTGCCCGCAGACCTGAGTGACACAGCCGCCATCGCCCGCCTGTCCACCCACCTGCCCGCCACCGCCCGGATAATCTCCTCTGACCTTTCCCGCGCGTCCGCCACTGCCGATGCGATCCAAACCAGCCAAACCCGCCTGCCCCACAATCCTGATTTGCGTGAGATTAACTTCGGCACTTGGGAGCTGCGCAGCCACGCCGACATCGAAGCCGAAGACCCGGACAATATCCGCGCCTACTGGGAAACCCCCGGCGAGGTCCGCCCCCCAGGCGGTGAAAGCTGGCACGAAGTCTGCAACCGCGTCGACCAGGCCATCGACCACCTGATGCAAACGCACCCGGGCCAGGACCTGATCATCGTCGCGCATTTCGGCGTAATTCTGACCCAACTCCAGCGCGCCCTTCGACTTGACACAGATGCCACCTTCGCCCACCGGATCGACAATCTTTCCGTCACCGAACTGACCCGCCACGGTCCTGACACATGGTCACCTGGGTTAATCAATCACCTCCCGTGATGCCCCACCCGACAAATCGCCATTTCACCCAGACGCCCCACCCCGCCTAATCTGCGCAGATGACCTATGATCTATATATCGGCGATCGCCTGTTTTCGAGCTGGTCCTTACGTGGCTGGCTGATGTTCAAGAAATTCAACATCCCCTGCAACACCCATATGATTGGCCTGTATTCCGGCACCATGGCTGACGACATGGCCCCCCTCGCGCCTGCCCGTCTGGTCCCGGCAATGCGCGCGCCTGACGGCACGGTGGTTGGCGAAACCCTCGCGATGGCCGAAACCCTGGCAGAAACCCACCCAGACGCCGGGCTGTGGCCTGCCGCCGCAAACGCCCGCGCCACCGCCCGCTGGCTTTGCGCCGAAATGACTTCAGGCTTTGGTGCCCTGCGCGACGCCTGTCCGATGCAGCTTCAACATATCCACCAAGGCTTCAAGCCTTCCGCAGCCGTCGCCACCGACCTTGCCCGCGTTGAGTCCCTCTGGTCCCACGCCCGCGCCGTATCAAATACCCAATCCAATTGGCTGTTCGGCGACTATTGCCTGACCGAAGTTTTCTACACCCCCATCGCCGCCCGCATTGTCGGCTACAACCTGCCGGTCAGCAAACAATCGCGTGCCTATTGCGACGCTCTCCTAAGCGACCCAAGCGTCTTGGAATGGCGCAAAGAAGCTCTGAAAACCACCTACGACCCCTTCCCCTATAAACTCGACCTCCCAAACACCACCTGGCCCGATTATCGCTAAACTCGCCCTTCATCTCGCAAAATAAACTCAAATTCCGACCTCACCTCAACCCCGCCGTTAACCATTCTTAAACCCCTGACCAACTATCCGTTAACCATATCAACGGGTGGGAAAAGAGGGGAAACAATGGTCACGCGCACCTACACAGTTGCGTTCCAAGGGGTCGAGGCCCGCCTGGTCGAAGTTCAATGCGCCGTCAGCCCTGGTTTACCGGCCTTCGCTGTGGTCGGATTGCCCGACAAAGCCGTCTCCGAAGCCCGCGACCGGGTCCGCTCTTCGCTCAGTTCGATGGCGATTGCTTTGCCGTCCAAACGCATCACCGTTAACCTGTCGCCCGCCGACCTGCCCAAAGAAGGCAGCCATTTCGATCTGCCAATCGCGCTGGCATTATTGGCCGCCTTGGAAATAATCCCGGCAGAAACCGCCCAAAACACCCTGGCCCTGGGTGAATTATCGCTGGACGGCACCTTGGTGCCAGTTCTCGGCGCTTTGCCCGCCGCCATGACCGCCGCCGAACATGATAAAACGCTGTTGTGCCCGGTCGGATCAGGTGCCGAAGCGGCCTGGGTTGGCCAATGCGAGGTGATCGGGGCCACCGGCCTGGGCGGCGTCGCCCGCCATTTCACCGGTCAGTCGCTGATCGCGCCGGCCAAACCGGGCGAAGTGAACATCAAACCCTCGACCCGCGATCTGCGCGACGTCAAGGGTCAGGAACGCGCCAAACGCGCATTGGAAATCGCCGCCGCAGGCCGCCACCACCTGATGTTGGTCGGCACGCCCGGGTCCGGCAAATCCATGTTGGCGGCGCGCATTCCCGGCATTCTGCCGCCCCTGACCCCGGCAGAGGCGCTGGAAACCTCGATGATACGGTCCTTGTGCGGCTTGCTCGACGAAGGCGGCATCAACCGCACGCGACCGTTTCGCGAACCACACCACACCGCCTCAATGGCCGCTATTGCCGGCGGTGGACGCGGGGCCAAACCGGGCGAAGTCTCGCTCGCACATAATGGCGTTTTGTTCATGGATGAATTCCCCGAATTCCCCCGCACCGTGCTGGAGACCCTGCGCCAGCCGATTGAAACCGGTGAGATCATGGTGGCACGCGCCAATGCGCATGTGAAATATCCCTGCAAATTCATGCTGGTAGCCGCTGCCAACCCTTGCAAATGCGGCTATCTCAGTGACCCGGCCCGCGCCTGCGCCCGGGTGCCACTTTGCGGCGAAGATTACCTTGGCCGCATCTCTGGGCCCCTAATGGACCGCTTTGATCTGCGTCTTGAAGTGCCGCCAGTGGCATTTTCCGACCTCGATCTCCCGGCCAGCGGCGACTGCTCTGCCACCGTCGCCGCGCGCGTGGCGCAAGCCCGTGAAGTTCAGGCAAACCGTTATGACGCGGCACCTGGGTTGCGCCAGAACGCCGACGTCGAAGGCGCGCAGCTTGAAGAGGTCGCCACCCCCGACCCGGAAGGCAAGGAGCTGTTGATCAAAGCCGCCGAACGGTTTGGTCTGACCGCGCGCGGCTATCACCGGGTGTTACGAGTGGCCCGCACAATCGCCGACCTTGACCACGCGCCGGACGTACAACGCCCGCATGTCGCCGAAGCGCTGAGCTTTCGGTTGAGCATGGGCGCATAGTCCCAACTTCGATGTTCCAGGAGTCGTGGCGTACCCTAAAAGCGGATGTGCCTGATCCTGCAAAAAACCAACGACCGGCCACCGTCAGGCGCGTTTTGACCGTTTTGTACGTGCATTTCAGGTGGGTTCGTTCGTTTTGTACAAAGTTTTTTTGCTAAGGTTTGCAGACCAAAACGCCTTTATCCACCGCTTTTTTGACAAGCCGTTTTGAGATGCGCCCAACTCATACGGGAATTTCTTGATGATCCCCGTTGACCGCTCTGAGCCCACAGTTACTTTGTTTTAGTTACCGTCAAAATTAGGCAATTTCGCTTGGGAGATTGAACCGGCCAGTTTGGATGGTCCAACTATCTTCATCTTTGGGGCGACCATAATAATCCAATAGGGCGATATATATTTGCCAAGCACAATGAGCAAATTGGTAGGTTTTTCGGAAACCAATCTCGTTTATTGGGAAGCTGTCTTTTTTGCTTGTAACCAAATGGAGTATAGTACTTCTGGCATCTCTCAACTCTTTTGCTGTTGCGATTACGTCCTCGGGCAAACTGAGTTGCCGTGCAATTTCATCAAGGGAGTGGACAGTTTTGATTTCGGCCCGTCCTCCAATTTCCTCTTTTGTAAGTTTGCCTTGCTTTACAGACAGTCGGTAATAATTGGCCGTGGAAAGCACCCAAACATGGCAAAAAATCACTGAAGCAAGCGATTGCGTGTATTCCTCACTTTCATGAATTCCTAATCTGCTAAGGGAATCCAAATATTCGGACCTTCCGAATTTTGGGTTATTGTTTTTGACTTTTCGTATCCACAAATGCGGTAGTGTTTCTTGATAACTCTGATGGGCTCCGGCCAGATGACGAAAACAAATGTCTGCCATTCTCCAATAATGATCGTCTTGGAGGCCAAGCGACCCAATTTCCATTTGCGGCTTATTAAAACTGGTCACAAACAGACCCTATTGCATAAGTTTGGACCTGTCGCGTTATGTACGGGCCATGAAAATCAAGTAACCACTCTTGTGAGAACATTTATAGCATCTAGGAATTGCTGGTAAAGTGATGCACAAACACAACGAAAGTCTGCTTTGTCCGCTCTGCGGTCATCGGAGTGCAACGTAGCACCACGTCTTCACGCCAATTGTGCCCGCTCCATAGTTGTCGGTTGGAAAATGCCCAATTATGGCGGTTTTTGGATCAAAAAATCTGCGTGTTAGCCCCCGCCCCGCTTGCCCGCGAAAAACGCTTTCAACAATGCGCCTGCCTCGGCCTCACCAATCCCGTCATAGACTTCGGGGACATGGTGGGCTTGGGAATGCGTGAACACCCGCGCGCCCTGCGCCACCCCACCTGATTTGGGATCGGATGCGCCGTAATACAGCCGCGCGATCCGCGCCGCTGCAATTGCTGCGGCACACATCGCGCAAGGCTCTAACGTTACATACAGTGCGTAGCCTGCCAACCGTTCGGACCCGGCTTTGGCACACGCCGCACGGATCGCCAGAATCTCGGCGTGTGCGGTCGGGTCGTTAAGTTCGCGGGTGCGGTTGCCCGCTTGTGCCACAACCTGCCCGTCCGGCGCGACAATGACCGCCCCGACCGGTACTTCGCCCCGCGCGCCCGCTGCGCGGGCTTGTTCAAGTGCAAGGTTCATATGCGATTTGAATGTCATGCCACAATTTGCCCCGCATGCCGCCCTTTCGCAAGCCATCGGAATCGGTTAAGCGACGAAGCATGAACACCACACCCCCTCCCGGCGACCGTATCGCCAAGGTTCTGTCCCGCGCCGGCGTTGCTTCGCGCCGCGAGGCGGAACGGATGATTCAGGCCGGCCGGATCAGCGTCAATGGCACCAAGATCGACAGCCCTGCATTGAATGTGACCGATGCGGATAAGATCATGGTTGATGGCAAACCAATACGTGCGCCTGAGCCTGTGCGCCTGTGGCTGTACCACAAAAAGCTTGGACTGGTGAGCACCAACAGTGACGAAAAGGGCCGTGCGACGATATTTGACGAGTTGCCCGAGGATCTGCCAAGGGTCATGACCATCGGGCGGCTTGATATTAATTCTGAAGGTCTGTTGCTGCTGACCAATGATGGCGCGATCAAACGCAAGTTGGAACTGCCCAGCACCGGTTGGTTACGCAAATACCGCGTGCGCATTAACGGCCGCCCCAAGGAAGATGATTTTGCCCCGCTCAGAAACGGTTTGGTGATCGACGGTGAACGATTTCAGCAAATGACCGTGACCCTGGACCGCCAACAAGGCGCAAATGCGTGGCTTACCATAGGGTTGCGCGAAGGCAAGAACCGCGAAATCCGCCGCGCGATTGAGGATGTGGGTTTTAGCGTCAACCGTCTTATCCGGGTGTCATACGGGCCATTTCAGCTGGGCACACTG
>DAOUQK010000009.1 GCA_030625695.1 Paracoccaceae bacterium
GAATCCAGCGGCAGGACCGCGTTCTTGTCTTCGATGAAATCACCAAGCTGCGAGTCTTCCTCGTCACCAATCGGCGTCTCAAGCGAAATCGGCTCTTTGGCGATCTTCATCACCTTGCGCACCTTCTCAAGCGGCATTTGCAGCTTTTCGGCCAGTTCTTCCGGCGTCGGCTCGCGTCCAATCTCGTGCAGCATCTGCCGACCGGTGCGCACCAGCTTGTTGATCGTCTCGATCATATGCACCGGAATACGGATCGTGCGGGCCTGATCGGCAATCGAACGGGTGATCGCCTGACGGATCCACCACGTCGCGTAAGTGGAAAATTTATAGCCGCGGCGATACTCAAACTTGTCCACCGCCTTCATCAGGCCAATGTTACCTTCCTGAATAAGATCAAGGAATTGCAGGCCACGGTTGGTGTACTTTTTGGCGATCGAAATGACCAATCGCAGGTTCGCTTCGACCATCTCTTTCTTGGCCTGACGCGCCTCTTTCTCGCCCTTCTGAACCTGCTGCACAATGCGGCGAAATTCAGGAATATCCAGGCCGACGTACTGACCAATCTGCGCCATATCGGCCCGCAGCCCCTCGGCCTTTTCGGTCGACTTTTCAATGAACATCTGCCAGCCGCGCCCCGGCTTTTTGCCCATATCCGACAGCCAGTTAGGGTCCAACTCACGACCCCGATAGGCCTCGATAAATTCGCGCCGGTTGATCCGCGCCTGATCCGCCAGCTTGACCATCGAGCCATCCAGCACCATCACCCGCTTGTTGATGCCGTAAAGCTGGTCGATCAGCGCATCAATCCGGTTGTTATGCAGATGCAGCCCGTTCACCAGTTCAACAATCTCGGACCGTAACGCCTGATAGACCGCCTCGGCCTTCTTGGAAAACGAACCATCCTCGTTCAATGTCGCCGAAATCCGGCTGTCCTGCATTTCCGCCAATTGCGAATAATCGCTGGAAATCTGTTCTAGCGTGGTCAGCACCGTCTCTTTCAGCGCCGCCTCCATCGCCGCCAGCGACATGTTGGCCTGTTCGTCCTCGTCGTCGTCGTCATCTTCTTCTTCGATCGGATTGCCGTCCGCGTCCAATTCCGGGCTTTTGTCCTCTTCCGGCTTGGGTGTTTCGGTGGTGGCCTCGGTTGTTGCCGTTGCAACCACCGGCTCTTCCACTTCGCCGTCTTCGTTCATCTGATTACCAAACGTGGTTTCCAGATCAATTACATCCCGTAACAGGATGTCTTCGCTTAGTAATTCGTCATGCCAGATGGTGATCGCCTGAAACGTCAAAGGGCTTTCACAAAGCCCGGCAATCATCGTGTTGCGTCCGGCCTCGATCCGCTTGGCGATGGCAATCTCGCCTTCACGGCTTAGCAACTCAACGCTGCCCATCTCGCGCAGATACATCCGCACCGGATCATCGGTACGGTCAAGTTTCTCGCTGGTGCCACTGCCCAGGATAATCTCGCGCGCGCCAGCAGTTGTGGCAACTTCAGTGGACCCTTTGGCCTCTTCCTCTTCGGCCTCTTCGCCTTCGATGATGTTGATGCCCATCTCGGACAACATCGACATCACATCCTCAATCTGTTCGGAACTCACCTGATCGGGCGGCAGAACCTGATTAAGCTGTTCGTAGGTGATATAGCCCTTCTCGCGCGCATCACCGATCATCTTTTTGACGGCGGCCTGGCTCATATCCAGGGAAATCTCGGCGTCCGCATTGTCGGGTTTGCGGTCTTCAGTGTCCTTGGCGGCCATGAAATGCTCCTGATAAGGTGATTCGCTGAAAACGAATCATTAGACGAATCGGGTGATTCGGCCACCCGTTTACGCGGTTTTCTTTACGTTTTCTTTAGCAAAAGTGCATTATTTGCGAGGTTTCGCAAATTTGATCTGTTCCAGCAACGATTCGAACGTATTCCGCTCGTCACGTTTGATTCGCGCGCCGCTTTTGGTGGTGTCATATTCAGCCTTATCTTCATGCTCACTCCGCACCGCTTTGTTACGCGCCTCAACCGCCTGCCCCAACCGCCAGGTCATCGACTCATCAGCCACCCCGATCAGTTCTTCGGCAGCTTCGGCAATCTCGGCACTCAGGCCCCGGTGCGAATCAAGTTTGGCAAGCTCATCACCCAAGGTCATCCGGGCCATTTCGATATTGCCCGGGTTGCGCACGCAAGGCGTAATGGCGACATGGCGAAGGGCGTGCAGTTTTTCAAGGGCGCCTTCACCCATTTGTTCGGCGATTTTACCGATCAGGGCCTCAGGTTCTTCGGCATGACGCAGGATCAGGTCGCGCAACTCGGCATGGAACGGATCGGCGCAGATCATCATCTCAAGCCCGGTTTCAAACTCTACAATCACCTGAGGCGTCGCCAGAACACTGGCCAGAATGACCGCCTCGCGCAGATGGTCCAAACCACCCCCAGCCCCCAACAACGACGTTTTCGTCCCGGCCAAAGGGGCAGACGGTGCTTGTTTACCTTTCCAGGGTGCGCCTTTTGGCGCTGCCTTGCGGCGGAACAACTGCCACCGCAAGTCTTTGATTTCCTCACCATAATGGCTACGGATAGACGGGTCTTTAATGGTCTTAATCCGCTCTCGCAGGGCTTTATCCAATGCCGCCTTACGCTCGGGGCTGTCAAAATCCTTACCCTCAACCTCGCGTTGCCACAGCAATTGCACCATCGGACGGGCCGCATTTATCAAGTCGCGCAAAGCGCCTGCGCCGGAATCCCGGATCAGATCATCCGGGTCCTTGCCTTCGGGCATCATCGCAAACCGCAAGGATTGCCCCGCCTCCAACAGCGGCAGCGACAGATCAATCAGCCGCAATGCGGCCCGCAAACCTGCTGTGTCGCCATCCAGCGCGATCACCGGCTCGGGTGCGACGCGCCACAACATCGCCAGTTGGTTTTCGGTGATTGCGGTGCCAAGTGGTGCCACGGCCCCTTCGAAACCGGCCTCGCACAGGGCGATCACATCCATGTAACCTTCGACCACCACCAATGGTTGACCCTTGCCCGCCGCCGTGCGGGCCGGGCCGTGATTATAAAGCGTGCGACCTTTGTCGAACAGGTCAGTTTCCGGTGAATTCAGGTACTTGGCGTTGTCATTCGGGTCCATCGCCCGCCCGCCAAAGGCAATCGCGCGCCCCCGTGCATCGCGGATCGGAAATATGATGCGGTTGCGAAAGGTGTCATACGGCTTGCCGCCTTTGGTCGACGGTTTGGCCAGACCTGCACCAAATACCAGCTCGGGTGCTACCCCCTTGGCGCTCAGATGATCCCAAAGCCCCTGCCAGCCATCCGGGGCAAAGCCAATCTCCCACCGCTCCAACGCTTTGGGTTTAAGACCGCGCCCGGCCAGATAATCCCGAGCCGCCGCACCACCGCCAGTGTTAAGCTGCAGGCGGAAGAATTGCAGCGCCATATCCATGACCTCAACCAGTCGCGTGCGATGATCGCTTTTTTCCTGCGCTTTGGGGTCTTGCGCAGGCATTTCCATCCCGGCCTCTTGTGCCAGAATGCCTACCGCCTCGATAAAGCTTACATTCTCGGTCTCGCGGATAAACGAAATCGCATCGCCTTTGGCGTGACAGCCAAAGCAGTAATAAAACCCCTTGCGGTCATCCACATGAAATGACGCGGTTTTTTCCTGGTGGAACGGGCATGGCGCCCACATGTCGCCCTTGCCCTGATTGGATTTCCGGGTGTCCCACATGACTTTGCGCCCGACAACCTGAGACAGGCTGGCGCGGTCACGCAGATCGTCAAGAAAACCAGGAGGCAGGGACATGAAGCATTATCGCGGTAGTTGGTGGGAACTGTCCAGCCTTGTTACTGCTGCAAACACAGCTCACTCCAGGCCGCTGACAGGTCTTCATTACGCACCACCCGGCGTTTCATTTCATAAACCCAAGGCACCATATGCGGGATTGCTGCGTTGTAATTCTCGGGCCAGTCCGGGTTGGTCGCAGCAATCGCTGCCGGAACATCGCGTTCCTTTACCCGGTCCAGACGGGCAACTTGAATGGCTGCAACCACCTGCGCCTGATAGGCACAGCTTTGTTCGAGAGTGTCGGCGGCAAAACCGGGCGAGGCCAGAAGGCTGGCGAAAAGGGCAATACGGATCATTCAAGGGCTCCGGAATCAGTTGGTTTGGCGGTTATATTACCCCCGCGCGGCCACAGCTTCCATGGCCGTTTTCAGATCATGCACCAAAGTTCGCGCCATGGATCGGAACACCATGATCTGAAACGATTTATCGCCCACCTTGGTCAACGATACCAGCATATGTGCCAGTTCAGTGCGCGCCGTGTGGCCGCGTTTAAACACTGAAGGGCGCAAATCCAGCGGCATAAGACGCGCCAGTACATCCGCGGCCCCGGCCCCCTCAAGACGGACAACCGCCCAGGCATCGGATTGATCTGTAAGGGCTGCATACGCGCCCAGCCCGGCATCAGGTTCGGGACCGATCAACAACGCCTGCCCTTGCGAAAACCAGATCGCACGCGCGCCCGCCTTGCCTGTGCTGCGTCCCGGCGCAGGAAACGCCAGCCCATGCGCCGCTTTCATAATGGCTGACAGGTCTTTTTCACGGGATTTATGCGGCGAAATCGATGTGATCGCCACAAAGGGTTCTTCCGTCACCGTCAGGTTGCCAATTGTTACCGGCAAAAGCCCCTCGCAAGGTGAAATCGCGCTCAGTTCAACCACGTGCCCGCCCTCCTTTGGGATCAAAGAACACCGGGTCGACCACTTCGCACAGGGTTTCAAGCCCGCGCAGATGGTCCACCATGCGGATCACTTCGCCGTGCCGCGCCGGTCCGTTTCTCAGGAACCCAAGCCCGATCATATGGCCCAAAGTCGGCGAAAAGGCGACCGAGGTGACATAGCCCTGATCATTGACCCGGACGGCTTCATCATCACGCCCGAACAAATGCGCGCCTGCACTAAGTTGCTTGACCACACCGCTTGGCTTTAACCCCACCATCTGATCGCGGTTTTGATCGATCAGACCGGGTCGCTCTGACATGGTTTTACCAATGCAATCTTTCTTGGCCGACACCATCCGCCCCATACCAATATCAAACGGCGTCACCCGCCCGTGGATTTCCGCATGGGTAATCAGCCCCTTTTCAATCCGCAGCACATTCAGCGCCTCCATACCATACGGCCCGCCGCCCATGGCTTCGGCGCGTTCCAGCAGCAGCCGGAATAAAGCACCGCCATACCGCGCCGGGATCGCCAGCTCATACGCATGTTCACCCGAAAACGATATCCGAAACAGCCGTGCCTCGACTCCCAGCACCCGCACCTGACCACAGGCCATGAACGGCCAGTCATCCGGGTTCAGGGGCGTATCCAGCAACCCATCCAGCAATTCCCGCGACTTTGGCCCGGCCACGGCAAACTGTGCCCATTGTTCCGTGACCGAAATCATCGACACATCCAGATGCGGCATCAGCCCTTGATGCGCGAATTCCAGATGGCGCATCACCTCGCCGGCCGCGGCGGTGGTTGTGGTCATCAGATAATGATGTTCCCCCAACCGCGCCGTGGTGCCGTCATCCATCACATACCCGTCTTCGCGCAGCATCAGACCATAGCGGACCTTGCCAACCTTGAGGGTGGAAAACATGCCGGTATAAACAAAATCCAGCAACGCCGCCGCACCCGGTCCCTGAATGTCGATCTTGCCCAAGGTCGACACATCACAGATGCCAACCGCCGCGCGCACCATGTTCACTTCCCGGTCACAGGATTCGCGCCAATGGGTTTCGCCCGTATTCGGAAAATAGCTGGGCCGATACCAAAGCCCCGCTTCGATCATCGGTGCATTTCGCTCAACCGTTGCGCGATGCGAGGTGACGAACCGTTCGGGCGCAAAGCCTTTGCCCTGCCCGGATGACCCCATGGCGGCAATGGATACCGGCGAATACGGCGGGCGAAACGTAGTCGTCCCGGTTTCGGGAATATCCCGCCCGGTGGCATCAGCTAAAACAGCCAGGGCGTTGACGTTTGAATTCTTGCCCTGGTCGGTGGCCATGCCTTGGGTGGTATACCGCTTCATATGCTCAACCGAACGAAAATTCTCGCGAGCCGCCTGATTGACATCTTTCACCGTCACATCGTTCTGAAAATCAAGCCAGGCCCGGCCTTTGCCCGGCACCGTCCACAAAGGCGTCAGGTGGAACACCGTATCTTCCGCCTGCGGCAAATCAACAGTTGGGGCTTTAATGCCCAGCGCTTCCAGCGCGAGGCCCGCAGCATCAATCCCATCCTTCAGACATCCGATGGTGGAAAACATCCCATTACATGCCCCGGCAGCCTGCAACCCCGGCACCATATCCGGCACCGGCACAAAACTGGCGATATCCTGCCGCCATTCCGGACGGCCATTCATATGGCAGGTCAGGTGCAAGGATGGGTTCCAACCGCCCGATACAGCCAGGCAATCAACCTGCAACCGTTCCTCGCCACTGACGGAACGCACGGTGATGCTCTCCAGCCCCTTACGTCCCGAACTATCACAGACCTGCGCACCACGCCGGACCTCAAACGCGTCCGACAAAGGCGCGTCATGGCGCGAGTCGATCACTGCCGCCACATGCACGCCTGCGTTAACCAGATCATGAGCAGTCCGATGCGCACCATCATTATTGCAAAACACCGCCACCGACCTGCCGGGGCTGACGCCCCACCGGTTCAGATAAGTCCGTACAGCCCCCGCCGTCATGATCCCGGGTCGGTCATTATTGGCAAACGCTACGGGGCGCTCAAGCGCGCCCGCCGCCAGCACCGACCGCTTTGCGACGATCTTCCAGAACGCTTCACGGGGGGCGCCGTTGCGTGGCGTATGCGCAGATACCAGCTCCAACGCGCCATAAGTGCCCTGGTCATAGGCCCCGGTCACGGTGGTACGCGGCATCAGGCGGACATTGTCCATATCGCGCAATTCATCCAGAACTGCATCGACCCAGATGTGCCCCGGTTGCCCGTCCACCAGATGCGTCTCGGCCAGCAACCGCCCGCCCATCCGGGCATCTTCATCGGCCAGAATAACATCCGCGCCTGCCCGCCCAGCCCTTAACGCCGCTATCAAACCGGCAGGCCCCGCACCAATCACCAACAGATCGCAATGGGCCCAGACGGTCTCATACCGATCGGTATTCGCCTCACCTGACAATGCCCCCAATCCGGCAGCGCGCCGGATTATCGGCTCATACACGCGCTCCCAAAACGCGCGGGGCCACATAAACGTCTTGTAATAAAATCCGGCACTCAAAAATAGTGCCGCAAAGTCATTCACCGCCATCAGATCAAACCCCGGCGACGGCCAACAGTTCTGCGACCGCGCCTGCAACCCCGGATAAATCTCTTGCACTGTCGCGCGCACATTCGGCTCTTGCGTCGCACCGGTGCCAATCGTCACCAAGGCATTCGGTTCCTCACTCCCGGAACTCAGCACGCCACGCGGACGGTGATATTTGAACGACCGCCCCAGCAGGCGCACATCATTGGCCAATAGGGCCGACGCTAAAGTATCGCCCTCGACCCCGGTATAATGCACCCCGTCAAAAGTGAACGTGACCGTCTTGGCCCGGTCCAGCAATCCCTGCCCTGCAACTCTCATGACGCCACCAAAGCCTGCTGCGAGGCCAATTCAGCCCCCACCATCTCATGCGTGCCCGTGTCTCTTGTCACCACCAGCCACGCCAAACACCCGGCCTCGTGATACCAAAGCTCGCGCGTCTCGCCGCAGGGGTTATCGCGCAAATGCAAATAGGCATCCCACACCTCAGGCCCCGCTCCCGGGTCAGGCCGCGCAAGCGCCACCGCAGCCCCTTTATAATAAAACTCGCGCCGATCCCGCTCGCCACACAAGGGACATCTGATCCTCATCGCACCACTCTCCCCTTCATCTCGCTAAAAAAACTCAAAATCCCGGCCCTCTCAAAAAGCGCGGTCGCAAATGGCCTGGCTTACCCTATTCATGCGGTAACTGACCGATTGTCCGGGCTTTTCAATAATATTGACCGCCCCGCCACATTCATCCGCGTCCCCGACCCACAAGGTATCAGTCCGAAACGTCAGGCCCGTATTGTCTTGTCTGGTGACTTCCATCCGCCCGGCATCACATTCCACGGCGCAAATATTGCGCCCGCCATCCGACCAGCACAGCAGAAACTGCCGAAAACTCTGTCCCCCATGGCCAGTAATTGCCACATACCCCTGATTGGCAGTTGTGACCAGCATTTCGGCCACCTTGGCCCCACCTTCCTGTTGATGGATATCCAGCACCATGCGTTTGACAATCTGCGCCGGTTGCCCCGCCAGATGGGCGTCTGAATATACCCTCTCAAAACACCCGACTCCCGGCCCGTCAGCTCGGGCTTGCGTAGCCACCGCAACCACCAGCGCCGCAATTA
Source organism: Paracoccaceae bacterium (assembly GCA_030625695.1). Classification (GTDB taxonomy): domain Bacteria; phylum Pseudomonadota; class Alphaproteobacteria; order Rhodobacterales; family Rhodobacteraceae; genus NVQY01. The sequence continues at coordinate 8,437 of DAOUQK010000009.1, forward strand.
CCCCACTCAAATGCTTCATCATCTCGCCCCCACTTAATGCAGATTATGCTGCGCCCCGGTGCCTTCTTCATCCATGATTCCAACTCCGGTTTTCATCCGGTCCAGCCGAAACCCCGTCGCCGCCCCGTGATGCCTGTCGGTCGCAATCAGATGGGCAAAACAATTCCCCGAGGCAGGCACCGCCTTGAAGCCCCCGTAGTTCCAGCCGCAATTGACATACAATCCGTCGATATCGGTCTTGTCGATAAAGGGCGACCCATCAGGCGTCATATCCATGATCCCGCCCCAACTTCGCAGCACCTTGGCCTTGCCGATCATCGGCATCAGGGTCATCCCTGCCTCCATCACATGTTCCACAATCGGCAGATTACCGCGCGCCGCATATGACGCGTACATGTCGATATCACCGCCAAACACCAGACCGCCCTTATCCGATTGGCTGATATAAAAATGCCCCATGCCAAAACTGATCACATTGTCGATCACCGGCTTCAGCCCCTCGGTGACAAACGCCTGCAACACATGGCTTTCCACCGGCAGGCGCATGCCCGCCATCGCCGCCACCTGACTTGAACGCCCGGCCACCACAATCGCCACCTTCTTGGCCCGGATCACCCCACGCGACGTCTGCACGCCCTTCACCACGCCGCCCTCGACATCAATCCCCGTGACTTCGCAGTTCTGCAGAATATCAACGCCGCGGCTGTCAGCCCCCCGGGCAAACCCCCAAGCAACCGCGTCATGACGTGCCGTGCCACCGCGTGGATGCAACAAGCCGCCGTAAATCGGAAAACGGCCATTGTCGAAATCAAGGTACGGCACCAGTTTGCGCACCCCTTCACGGTCCAGCAGCACCGCGTCATCGCCCTGATTGATCATCGAATTGCCGCGCCGTGCGGCAGCGTCGCGCTGGCCATCAGAATGAAACAACCCCAGAACACCGCGCTGGGACATCATCACATTATAGTTCAGCTCCTGCTCTAACCCTTCCCAGAGCTTGAGCGTATGTGAATAAAACTCGGAATTGCCCGGCAGAAAATAATTGGCCCGTACAATCGTGGTATTGCGCCCCACATTGCCGCCGCCGATATAACCCTTTTCCAACACCGCGATATTGCGAATTCCATGTTCACGCGCCAGATAATAGGCGGTGCTAAGCCCGTGCCCGCCGCCACCAATGATCACAATATCATATTCGTTCTTGGGCTCTGGATCACGCCAATGCCCAGTCCAGCCCTTGTTGCCGAACAGCCCCTCTTTCAGCACCCTCAAACCGGAAAACCGCATGTTTCACCCCTGTTTTTGTCGCGTCAATCACCTGCACCAGACCCTGACTATCTCACCGTGCCGGTTCCGCCATTCAAATCGCGACATATGTTGACGCGAACCGTCCCATATCTGATCGAAAATGCAAGAGGGCGCAGACAAATGCTGCGCCCTCATTTTTCCTAGGGTGGTAATCTTACCTGGCCTTCCCGAGGAACGGTGCGCTGAAGCACACCCTACGGATGGTTACAACCCTTTGGCGCGATAACTGGCGGCCACTTTGCCGATCGACACCAGGTAGGCTGCTGTGCGCAGGTCATCAACATCGTCGCGCTCGTGCCAGACTTCGCGCATCGACTGATAAGCAATGCGCATCGTGTCATCCAGACCCGACCTCACCAGTTCAAGCTCACCCGCCCCTCGCAGGTATTTCCCCTTGAACTCAGGCGTCATCGACCAGGCATCGCCCATGTGCCGGTCCAACCGCTCAAGTTCATCGATCACCAATTGGTGGCGGGACTCTTCCTGACGCCGCTGCATCCGGCCAAAGCGGATGTGCGACAGGTTTTTGACCCATTCAAAATACGACACCGTCACACCGCCCGCGTTGGCGTACATGTCGGGAATGATCACCGTGCCCTTTTCGCGCAGGACATCGTCGGCGCCGGCAGTGATCGGACCATTTGCGGCCTCGATGATCAACGGTGCCTTGATGCGGGCCGCGTTGGACAGGTTGATCACCGCTTCCAAAGCCGCCGGAATCAGAATGTCACATTCTTCCTCAAGCACGGCCGCGCCTTCGGCCATATGGGACGCATCCGGAAAACCGGTCACGCCGCCATGCTTGACGATCCAGTTGTGCACCGCTTCAACATCAAGCCCCTTGGGGTTGAACAATGCGCCGTCACGCTCAATGATGCCGGTGATAACCGACCCATCCTCTTCCGACAAAAACTTGGCCGCGTGATAACCCACGTTGCCCAGTCCCTGCACAATCACCCGTTTGCCGTCCAATGATCCGTCCATACCTGCCTTGGCGATATCTTCGGGATGGCGGAAAAATTCTTGCAAGGCGTATTGCACACCCCGCCCCGTCGCCTCGACCCGACCGGCAATGCCGCCCGCGTTCAACGGTTTACCAGTGACACAGGCCCTGGCGTTGATATCGGTGGTGTTCATGCGCGCATATTGATCGGCGATCCAGGCCATCTCACGTTCGCCGGTGCCCATATCGGGGGCAGGCACGTTTTGCGACGGATGAATCAGGTCGCGTTTGGCCAGTTCATAGGCAAACCGCCGGGTGATCAGTTCCAGTTCATGTTCGTCGTATTGACGCGGATCAATCCGTAACCCACCCTTCGAGCCACCAAACGGCGCCTCGACCAGGGCGCATTTATAGGTCATCAGTGCGGCCAATGCCTCGACCTCGTCCTGATGCACGCTGGAGGCAAAGCGAATACCGCCCTTGACCGGTTCCATATGTTCCGAATGCACCGAGCGATAACCGGTGAAGGTCTGGATATGCCCGCGCAGGCGCACACCAAAGCGCACCGTATAAGTGGCATTGCACACCCTGATTTTCTCTTCCAGACCGGGCGGTAAATCCATCAGGGCAACCGCCCTGTTAAACATTAGATCCACGCTTTCGCGAAAACTCGGTTCTGGTTTATCGGCCATCAAGGCATTCTCCAAATGTTTGGCTGCGGCGACTCGCCACATGCTATATGTGCCATCACGGTAACGCCAAGTCGATTAATAAGTGGCAAATTTTTCTCAATTGCCCAGCCGAATGGTTGTGCTTTTGGCTCTGTCCCGGATTTTCGACTGAATCTGCCCGCAGACTGGTATTGTTTCCAATTCAAACACGGACCCGGAGTTGAACCACGCATCGTTGCCAAACTTGCAAGGAATTTGCCCTGTTTCGCACGATTCGCGCCGCATTCAGGCCATTATTCCAAGGCAATAAGGTGGGGATGAATTGCGAGACACAGGCGACATTACCGCCTTCGTGAATGAGGTGACACATGATTGTGCATGCAGATAGACACCCGGTGATACAAACCAAAACCCGTCCGGGTTTCTTGTTCCGTCATGCCCGGACTTTTACCCGCGACGAAGACGGCGCATTGGTGATTTTCGGGGTTTATGTATTTCTGATCATTCTGATGGTGGCCGGCATCGGCGTTGACCTAATGCATTTTGAACGTAACCGCGCCGAGCTTCAATACACCCTGGACCGTGCGGTTCTGGCGGCGGCTGACCTTGATAATGATGACGCCCATGCGGTGGTTACCGATTATTTCAACAAAGCAGGGCTAAGCGAATATCTGTCCTCGGTCACGATCGACGAAGGCGAAGGATTCCGGAGTGTTTCGGCCACGGCGGAAGCCGAGGTTCGCACCCAGTTCATGCATATGACTGGCCTCGACAGCCTGATGGCCCCCGCCGCAAGCACCGCCGAAGAGAAGGTTGACGGTGTTGAAATATCGCTTGTGCTGGACGTGTCGGGGTCAATGAACTCCAACAACCGCCTGACCAACCTCAAAAGTGCTGCCCGCGACTTTATCGACGAGATGATTTTGAACACCGAGGATGGCAAGCTTTCGATCTCGATTGTGCCTTATGCCACTCAAGTATCGGTGCCAGACGAATTGTTCAACGAATTCAACGCTTCGCAAGAGCATACTTATTCCAATTGCATCAACTTCGAAAGCTCGGACTTCAACGAAACCTCGATGGACACCAACTTTGCTTACCAGCGTACAATGCATTTCGATCCCTGGTACACCAACGACAAACGTGCCAGCGGCAACCGGCTGAGTTTGCCCGTATGCGACGACAGGGCTTCGCGTGAAATTCTGGTGATGGAAAACGATGCCAATACCCTCAAGAACTTTATCAGCAATCTGTCGGCGGGTGGAAACACGTCGATTGATGTTGGTATGAAATGGGGCACAGCCCTGGTTGATCCGTCTCTGAATCCAGTCATTCAGAACATGATCGCTGGCGGCGCGGTCAATGCAGGGTTTTCCACCCGTCCGCATGCCTATAACGACACCAACGCAATGAAAGTCATCGTTCTGATGACTGACGGCCAGAATACCAGCCAGTATTATGTTGCCGGTGGCTATCGGACCGGCCCTTCCGGAGTCTGGTGGAATGAAGACAGCAACCACTATTCGGTCCTTGATAAAAATGATCCTGATGACCCGAACGATGACGAATATTACTGGCGCCATAACGGCACCTGGAACGACCATCCTTACGGCGACAATGAATCCGGCGATGCGGTGAACCTGTCTTATCCCGATCTGTGGGCCTTTACGTCGCTGCACTGGAACTGGAAATACAATTACAAACCCTGGATGGGCAGCACTAATGCCAAGAACACCTGGTATTACCCTGTACGCAAATATGTGGATGGTTCAGCCAAAAATTCACGGACCAACGCAATCTGCGATGCGGTCAAAAACCAGCAGGTGATCGTGTTCGCCATCGGCTTTGAAGCCCCGTCCGCCGGTCAGGCCATTCTGGCCAGTTGCGCCAGTTCCGCCAGCCACTATTTCAATGTAATCGGCGGGACGGAATTGGCTGACGCCTTTTCTTCGATCGCCTCGTCGATCCGCAAACTGAGGTTAACCCAATGATACGCACCACTTTTCACAAGCTCACTGGCAGGTTCACTGACCGGCTGTCACTGTTTTCCCGGTCCGAGGACGGCAGTGCAACGCTTGAATTTGCCATCACCTTTCCGGCCATGCTGTTGTTTATGTTGTCCGGGGTTGAACTTGGCATGATCACCCTGCAGCATTCGATGCTGGAGCGCGCCATGGATCTGACCGTTCGCGACATCCGCCTGGGCACTGGCGCGAACCTGCAACATGATGACATCAAAGACCGGATCTGCGCGCGCGCTGGATTTATCGACAATTGCGGCGCAAACCTGCATCTGGAAATGATTCAGGTCGATCCGCGCAATTGGGCAGACATACCAGCCGTACCCACCTGCACCGACCAATCCGAAGAGGTGGCCCCGGTGGTCAACTTTGTGAACGGGCAGGAAAACGAGCTGATGATCATGCGCGCATGCGCCAAGATAAGCCCGGTTTTTCCGACCACTGGACTGGGTAAAAACGTAACCAAAGACGGAGCGGGCCAATTCGCACTGGTGTCGATCTCCGCATTTGTACAGGAACCGAGGTAAGTTAAATGCAGAATCAATTGCCCAGCGACGGTCTCATGCGCAGCTTCAGACAGCGCCTGAATGCCTATGCCCGCAAATTCGCCACCGATACCCGTGGCAGTGTTTCGGTGGAATTCATCATAGTGATGCCCTTCATCTTCTATGCCTTCATGGCCATCTATGTCTATTTCGAAGGCTTCCGGCAGAGTACCGTCAACCTTAAGGCCGCCTATACCATCAGCGACCTGATCTCGCGGGAAACCGAGATCATCAGCGATGAATATATCGACAGCATGCAGGCAATGCTGCAGGTTTTGACCCGGGCCAATTCAGCCATTGCTTTGCGTATGTCGGTGCTCCGCTGGAGTGACGACGACAATCGGTACTTTGTGGAATGGTCGCAGAACCGTGGCTATGCACCGAACTATACTGATGACAATATTTCTACCATTGAAGACAAACTGCCACTGCTGCCGGACAATGAGATTGTGATCGTGGTCGAGACCGACAACACCTATGTGCCACCGTTCAAAGTGGGAATGGAGGACAAGCAACTAAAGAACTTTGTCTTTACCAAACCGCGTTGGGTCGATCAGCTCTGTTATCTGCCCGGTGGCGGCACTCAGTGTCCCGGCTGATCTGGGCGCTGACCCTGATCCCGTTCGGCCAACAACATAGACAATATTTCGGACATCGCCTTGGTCTGCCCGGCTGAAGTTACCCCGCCAACGCCAATCTTGCGCCCCGAACACCACCACAGGCCGGGCCGCCAGATACGCGGGTGGGGGCGGCGCAATCGCACCAGAAAACCGTTGGACGGTTTGAATGCGAACATGCCCCGTTCAACCTTGTCGATATCGGCCACGCGGGCGATCACCTGACCTTCTGACGTGCGCATTTCCTGCGCCGTCAACTCGATCCGATAGCGCGTGGCGCTGCGCATCTTTTCAGCCATCCAAAGGGCAGCCACGCCAGTAACAATCAGAAAAACCTGCCAGAAAGGTTCCGGCGGCGCAGAAAGCGCTATGAAAATCACTAGCCCGCCCAGCGACGCCATCATCAGCACCCCCATCCAACGGCGCACGGCCGAAGCCTCGACAATGGCCAATACGTCGTCGTTCATAGCTTTCCCCAACCGCTGTTATCCTGGCGCGGCTTAGCCTGAAATACGCCCCGCGAACAGCCCTGATTATCTTCGCACCGTGAACCATCCCGCACACGGCCACGTACACCACCGCTTTGCCATTGCCGCAAAAAATATCGGCGGATACTGTGGCCGCATGAGTTATCCATCCAACACCCCGCAACATTCCCGCGCCCAGGACGCCGACGCTGGGATCGACGTCACCCCAGACTTCGAACGCTTTACCCAGCGGGACGACGTGTTTTCCCGCGCCATGTGGGACGATAAAGTAAAATCCAAACACACTGAAAAGTTCTTTAATTCCTACCGGATGGAGGCCTCACCCCGACGTGGTGAAGGCTTTGGCACCCGTGATTTCGCCTTGCGTAATGCCTCGTGGCTGATCTCGGACGTGATCACCAACCGCCACGCCGACCAAGGCCTGCGCGAAGGGTTTCAGGCGCCGATCAGCGCCGACACGCCCGTCGCCCCCGACCAGATGGAAGTCGACGACCCAAACGCGATGGCGCGGGAAATAAAACGGGTCGCTGGGTTCTTTGGTGCCGATCTGTGCGGCATTACCGATCTGGACGAACGATGGTTGTACGCCTCGCGCGTCGACACGCGCGACATGTCATCGGCTGACAATGACCTGCCGCCGGGTTTAACCTCGGTGATTGTCATGGGGCACGAAATGGACGCCGAACTGGTGGCCACCTACCCGTCTGCCTTGGCCGGCGCGGCCACCGGGCGCGAATACAGCCACGAAGCAGCAGTAGTGATGCAACTGGCCGCCTATATCCGCAATCTCGGGTATGAGGCGGTGGCCTCGATGAACGACACTGGGCTGGTGATTCCTTTTGCCATCAAGGCGGGTTTGGGCGAATACGCCCGCAACCAACTGGTTATCAGCCCGGAATTCGGGCCACGCCTGCGGTTTTCCAAGATATTCACCAACCTGCCCCTGACCCACGACGTAGCCCGCCCGCGCGGCGTACGGGCGTTTTGTGACATATGCTGCAAATGCGCCGACGCCTGCCCGCCCAAAGCCTTGCCCTTTGGCCCACCCGAGGTGGGTGGTGGGAATTCATCGGCCATCAAAGGTGTGCGCAAATGGACTTCGGACGCCGAAAAATGTTTTGGATTCTGGGCGAAAACATCCACGGATTGCGCCATTTGCATGCGGGTTTGCCCATTTAACCGAGATTTCGCCAGCCTTGGCCACCGCCTTTGGTTAAAACTCGCCCTGTCGCGGTTTCGCAGGGTTGCTTTGTGGCTTGATCGCAAACGCGGTGGACGGGTCAAGCCCGGAACCTGGTGGCGTGCCACACGCTGACACCCGGGTTTGTGCCGTTTTGTACACCCCGCAACACCGCAATCAACCGTTTGGTACAAAGACATCCGTCGCCTGTTTCACCCCTTTCAGACACCAGCGACGGGGTCTTCAAAGTTCCGCACAAATCCACCAGCCGTGCCGCCACATTCACGTCCCGGTCAACAACGGTATAATCCAACCCAGGCCGCAAGAGCCGGGAATACCGCCCGGAAAAACGCGAAATCCGACTCGGAAAATCCGGTGAGATCGCGGGTGGCAAAGCTGAACGTGCTGGACATGTCATTGGCCATGAACACCGGCATCATCACATAGCGGACAAAGCCGTCCTCTTTCAATTCTTTGACAATGGTGAATTTATCATCAGGCATGTTGGGCAACCACATAACAACCACTCCCGCGTTTCATGAGTTACCGACGCTGGGGAGGCTCCGTATCCGCCGAACATTACATGCCCCTAAAGACTCGAACAATTGCGCGCGCCTTTGCCTCGTTCCCAGAACCGCGCACTGGCGGTCGCCTCGGCGTGCAACAGCGGCACAATCGACGTGGCCCGGTCCAGTGGTACGCCCGCATCAAAGATGCGTTCGGACATATTGGTCAGCACGATGTCCGCGCGCCCTGCCCGCAAAGCATCACCCAGCATATAGTCGATCAACTCCAACGCCCGCCCCATGTGTTCAGACGGTAATTTTGCCAGAGTATCTGCTGTATTTGGCATGGGAACCGCCCCCCCCTCGTGGCCCACCAATTCATGCGTGTCCGCATTCTGGCCCCGGCCACTCTACGCCATTGTGCGCCACTGCACATTCGGCGTTGAACAACATCAGATTGCCGTCGTCTGTTGCCACCTTATATTGAGTTCATCCAAACACGAGAGTTTAAAATGTCCCTCAGACCCACACTTGAAACCCGCGCGGCCATCCCGACCCTTGAAGGCGCCGGGGTAAAGCTCCACCGCGCGTTCGGCTTTCAGGATCCGTCCGAGCTTGACCCGTTCCTGTTGTTTGACGATTTTCGCAATGAAACCCCGGCGGATTACGCCAAAGGGTTCCCCTGGCATCCGCACCGGGGCATCGAGACCATCACCTATGTGCTGTCCGGCACGGTCGAGCATACCGACAGCCTGGGCAACAATGGTACGCTTGGGGCGGGTGGGGTACAATGGATGACGGCCGGGTCGGGCATTCTGCATCAGGAAATGCCAAACGGCAATGCGCAGGGCCAGATGCATGGGTTTCAATTATGGGGCAACCTGTCGGCCAGTCAAAAGATGTGCGCGCCGCGCTATCAGGACGTGACTGGCGCGGATGTGCCGGAAGTGACGGATGACGACGGCACAAGGGTCAAGATCATTGCCGGGAATTTCTGGGGGCAGAACGGACCGATCGACGGGGTGGCGGGTGATCCGCAATATCTGGATGTCTATGTCCCGCCCGGCATCACCAAAACGCTGGCCGTGGACACCTATCGGCGCGCCTTTGCCTATGTGTTCGATGGCGCGGGTGCATTCAGCGATGCCGCCCGCCCGCAAGGTGTTTTGGTCGAAAAGGATATCGCCGGTCAAGAGGCGCATATTCGCGACCTGTCAGGCAACCGCACATTGGTGCGCTTTGGCACGGGCGACGAAATCACCGTTCAGGCCGGGCCGGATGGCGTACGTTTCCTTTTGATTTCGGGTGCGCCGATCAATGAGCCGGTGGCCTGGCATGGGCCGGTGGTGATGAACACAAAGGCCGAATTGCAGCAGGCCTTTGCCGATCTGCGTAATGGGACATTTATCAGACCCGCGCATTAGAGGCTGCAACTGAATGTTTGCCTGACTCTCGAAAAGTAACGTATCAATGGAATCCAAGGTGGGTCAAACCCGCGTTTACGCCGGTTCAAACCGTCGCGATGCGTGGGTTTACCCGGGGCTCACGCCCGTTTTCGGCTGAAGCTGTCCACTGGACAGATTCCAAGACGCCTCAAACCCCACCCTACAGGCAGCAACACCCAGCCAATGCTTTTGCAGGCCAGTATACCTGTGGCCAATCGCACCATTATTTGCCATCATAACGGCACCAATTAATTTCGAGTCAACAAATTCAAGTTCACAATAGTTTGGATCGGATATCAATTTGCCCTTCGGCCCATCACCTTATAGATGACAATTCCCCCTGCTCCAAAGCGCCCACTGGACAACGCCTTGAAAGAGCGCCTGCATCTGCGCGGCGACAACCCATTAGCGTTAAGACTGATCCGGGGCATGATCAATGGCAGCGATGCAATCAGCCGCTGGGCCCGGGGGCAGCCATTTCTGGCCCTGAAAGAAAGCGAAGACCTGTTGTTACAGTTGCAAGGCTTGAAAGGCCGCGACCTTGTAAAAGCCGTTCTGGCCTACAGTGGCGGCACGCAGATAACCCCGCAAGGTCTGGAGAATGTACCACCAAGCGGGCCGGTTGTCATTGCTGCCACCCACCCAACCGGCATGTTCGATTTTGTCGCCCATGCCGGTGCTTTGATGCGCAAGCGGCCCGACCTGAAGGTGGTTGCCAATCTGGAAGTGCAAAAGTTTCTTGGCCCGGAAATGATTGTTCCGGTCAGCATCAACAAGCAAAACCGGACCAAATCCGGCAAAGAAACCGCTTTGGCGATGCGACACCATCTGGAAACTGGCGGCGCGTTACTGATCTTTGGTTCCGGGCGGGTGCCGGACCAACGCGACGGTGCGCTGATAGAACCCGATTGGCGGCGTGGGGCAAGTTCCGTGTCCGAAATTACGCAGACGCCGATCGTTCCGGCAGGCCTGAACGCGCGGAATTCGGGAGCGTATTACCGGTTGCGCGCAACCGCCCGCTTTTTCAGTGGTGGCAACGACAATTTCGGCGCGATGATCGGATCTTTGCGGTATACGGCGGAATTAATGGAAAAATTGGGTGGGGCGTATGAGGTGAGCTATGGCGCGCCGCTGCCCCCGGGCACCGACCCGGAAACGGTAAAAGCTTTGGCGGAGGGTTTGTTTCCTGACCTCTACGGTCGGCCCCAATCCGTCGATACGGCTGATGGTTAGGAACTGACCATCATTTTGCGCACCATTTCCCAGTATATCGTTTCGACCTGATCCAGCGACAATCGTCCACCGTGGCGATACCAGGTGCCAACACCGGTCAGCATGGCAATCACTGCCAAAGTGGCGATTTTGGGATCGGGCACGTTGAATTCTTTGCTGGCGACCCCCTGTTGCAGGACGGTTTCCAAGGTGTCTTCGTAACGACGGCGCAGGTCTTCGATGGTGGCGAAATTATCCGGTGTCAGATTGCGCAACTCCATGTACGAGATGAACACCGCATCCGCCCGTTCAAGATTAAAGCGGATATGAAAGCGGGTGAAGTGTTCCAGCTGCGTCATGGCCGATCCATTCTGGTCGTGGGTCGCACGGGCCGCCAATAAATCCAGCATATGCGCGCGCATCAGCCCAAACAGCAGGCTTTGTTTGTCGGGGGTATAGTTGTACAGCGCACCGGCCTGCACACCAACCTCTGCCGCAATCTTGCGCATGGAAACAGCGGCATAGCCGTGGCGGGCAAACAGCGTCAGGGCGCTTGCGTGAATGCGCGGGCCGGTGATGTCGGAATGTGAACCTGTTGTGCGTGCCATGGGGCGCAGGTTATCTGAACATCTGTTCAGAAAAAACCCCATTTGGTGGGATAAATAGATGAGACCGGAATCTGCCGGTATTCCTTTCCAGGTGTTTTTATACCCCCCCTCTGTAGACGTGTTATATTTGACATGTCTACAGAGGGGGTATTGTATTTACCGCGTGAACAACTTTGGACACGAAGTTAGACTTGGCCGTCAGCATATTGGACGGAAAACCCCTGTCCAGACTTGCGCTGCGACCGGCAAACGGGCATCAGCAAGCTAGGCCAGATATCAAATCTCAACGGAATTTGCGTCATGATCATCCGCCCCACAGCACAGATCCACACCCGCGGTTGGCTCGCGCTGTGCCTAATCGGGCTGCTTGGAACCGCTGGATGCACCAATGTGCCCAAGTTGGACGCCACCATTCCGGACCATCTGCGCGATGCGGATTATCCCAAACTGGTCCGGCTGGACGAGGTATTTGCCACGACCCAGAATCCGCGGGAACAGGCGGAACAGATTGAGAAAACGCTTGAAGCCCGACGAAGGCGACTGCAATCTCGGGCGCAGCGGTTGCAGAATTTACCAGAATAATCCGACAACTGGCCAGGTTATTCCAGCCATGGGTTTACAGCCCGCGCATTGCACAGCCAATGGCGTTGCGCCGCTGCCGTGATCCGGCTATGGCACAGTCCAAACAATAATGGCCAATATGCAAATTGAAGGATCACCGCCATGACAAAACCTCTGCGATTGGGAATTGCCGGATTGGGCACGGTTGGGGTTGGCGTCGTGCGGATTATCCGCAAGCAGGCGGCATTGCTGGCGGCACGCACCGGGCGCGAGATTGTTATCTCGGCTGTGTCAGCGCGGGACGCGGGCAAGGACCGAGGGCTAAATCTGGCGCCGTTCGTGTGGGAACAGGACCCGGTGGCATTGGCTGTGCGCGACGATATCGACATATTTGTCGAGCTGATGGGCGGCTCGGAAGGGGCGGCCAAAGACGCGACAGAGGCGGCGATTGCGGCAGGCAAACATGTGGTGACGGCCAACAAGGCGTTGCTGGCCATTCATGGTCAGGCGTTGGCCGAGGCAGCCGAGTCCAAAGGTCTGATGATCCGGTTCGAGGCTGCCGTGGCCGGTGGCATCCCGGTGGTCAAAGCCCTGAGCGAGGGGCTGGCGGGTAACGAGATTACCCGCGTCATGGGCGTGATGAATGGCACCTGCAATTATATCCTGACGCGGATGGAGTCCGAAGGAGCCGGGTATAACACCCTGTTCGAAGAGGCCGGGAAACTGGGCTATCTTGAGGCTGATCCGAACCTGGATGTGGGCGGGATTGATGCGGGGCACAAGCTGGCGATCCTGTCGTCGATTGCCTTTGGCACCAAGGTCAACTTTGCCGGGGTCGAGTTGGAGGGCATCCAAAGGATTGAGCTTGAGGATATCCGACAAGCCGCCGATATGGGCTACCGTATCAAGCTGTTGGGCCTTGCCCAACGCAGCGCGCGCGGGTTGGAACAACGGATGCAACCTTGTCTGGTGCCGATCACCTCTCCTTTGGGGCAGCTTGAGGGCGGCACCAACATGGTGGTGATTGAGGGCGATGCAGTGGAACAGATTGTGCTGCGCGGTCCCGGTGCGGGCGAAGGCCCGACCGCCAGCGCCGTGGTTGGTGATATTTGCGATCTGGCGCGCGGGCTGCGGATGCCGGTGTTTGGTCAGCCTGCGGCGGGGTTGAAAGAGGCACCAGCGGCGCGCTCGGGCCTGCCCGCACCGTATTATCTGCGCATGGCGCTGATGGACAAGCCAGGGGCATTGGCCAAGATTGCCGCGGCTTTGGGAGAGTCCGGTATATCAATTGACCGGATGCGCCAATATGGCCATTCCGAACCCAGCGCACCGGTGTTGATTGTGACGCATAAGACCACCCGTGGCGCGCTTGATCTGGCGCTTGAAGCGATGGCGGGCACTGGGGTACTGGCGTCATCCCCGGTGGCATTGCGGATTGAGAACCTTTGAGCCGTAAAGGCTGAATTGTTTGTGTCACCGTAGGGTGCTGCTCGCACGCACCATTTGCGAACTGGCAAGCTGGGAAAAGGTCGTCCACTTAACATCTCTCTGATGACATGCCTTATATGACATGTCATCAGAGAGATGTATCGAAGCCCTCAGTGGGAAGCCCTCAGTGGGAAGCCCTTGGTGGGAAACGCATTGGCGAAAGCGCATTAGAAATTCGGGGCCGTCGCATACAGAACAAGTGCCATCCCCTCTTGCGGGGCGGGGTGGCCGCGGGCTATGTCGGGGTACTCAAATGTTATCGCGATTAGGACTTTGCACATGAATTCTTCGTCTTCCCAGCCTGCCTTTAACGACCGAATGTTGTCTTTGGGCCTTGCCCGTGTGTCTGAGGCTGCGGCCCTTGCATCGGCTGATCTGGTTGGTCGGGGCGATGAAAAGGCGGCGGATCAGGCAGCGGTCAATGCGATGCGCGAACAACTGAACCTGCTGGATATCGCCGGGGTGGTGGTGATCGGCGAAGGTGAACGGGACGAGGCTCCGATGTTGTTTATCGGTGAAGAGGTCGGCACTGGTAAGGGCCCCGGCGTCGATATTGCGCTGGACCCGCTGGAAGGGACGACTCTGACGGCCAAGGACATGCCCAACGCGTTGACGGTGATTGCCATGGGGCCACGTGGGTCGATGCTGCACGCGCCGGACGTTTATATGGACAAGCTGGCGATTGGCCCGGGATTTGCCGAAGGTGTTGTAACGCTGGATATGTCGCCGGTTGAGAGGGTCGCCGCCTTGGCACAGGCCAAGGGCTGCAAGGCGACGGACCTGACGGTGTGTATTCTGGAGCGGCCACGCCATGAGGCGATGATTTCTGAAGTCCGCAACACTGGCGCCGCCATCCGTTTGATAACCGATGGCGATGTGGCCGGGGTAATGCATTGCGCCGAGGCTGAAATTACCGGGATCGACATGTACATGGGCTCGGGCGGGGCACCCGAGGGGGTGCTGGCGGCGGCGGCGCTGAAATGTATGGGCGGGCAGATTTATGGCCGTCTGATGTTTCGCAACGATGATGAGCGGGGTCGGGCGGCCAAGGCGGGTATTACCGATCTGAACCGGATTTATACCCGTGACGAAATGGTGACCGAGGATGTGATATTTGCGGCCACGGGTGTTACTGGCGGGACGTTGCTGCCGGGGATCAAGCGGGCGCCGGGGTGGCGGACGACCGAGACACTGTTGATGCGGTCCAAGACCGGATCGGTACGGCGGATGATTTACAAAACGCCTGATCAGGGGTGATGAGCGCGGCTGTGTTTCGTTTGAAAAGCTGTGTGCGTTGTGGGTTCGGGAGCCTCCGGCGGGAGTTTATCTAGCAAGATGAAGAGGGAGCGGCGGTTGTTTTTCATCCGCTGGTTTTGGGGCAATGGCGTTTCTTGGTGTTGAGCAATCGCTAAACGGGCGGCGGTGGGTTGGGCCGACGATAGAAGGGGC
The DNA here is from genome assembly GCA_030625695.1 of Paracoccaceae bacterium. Lineage (GTDB taxonomy): Bacteria > Pseudomonadota > Alphaproteobacteria > Rhodobacterales > Rhodobacteraceae > NVQY01. Next base: position 23,479 of record DAOUQK010000009.1, read on the forward strand.
ACGTGCGTCAGAAAAAATGGCGCAGGAAACAGGTCTGTCGGAGGCGGTATGTCAGGTGTTGGCGCGGCGCGGAGTGGAGCCCGGGGAGGCACAAACGTTTTTGACGCCGCAATTGCGGGATCTATTGCCTGATCCGCGTGGTCTTAAGGATATGCAGGCGGCTGCGGGTCGGTTTTTGCAGGCGGTTCAGGGGCGTGAGCGAATTGCCATATTTGCGGATTATGATGTGGATGGTGGCACTTCGGCCGCCCTGTTGATTGATTGGCTGCGCCAGATGGGGCGCGAGGCAACGTTGTATGTGCCGGACCGGATTGAAGAAGGCTATGGGCCGAATGTACCGGCCATGCAGAGACTGGGTGCTGCGCATGATCTGGTCGTCTGTGTTGATTGCGGGACTGTAAGTCACGAACCGATTGCCGCCGCCCGACCTGCCGATGTGATCGTGCTTGACCATCATCTGGGGGGCGAGACCCTGCCTGATGCCGTGGCGGTAGTGAACCCCAACCGGCAGGATGAAAGTGGCGATCTCGGCTATCTCTGCGCCGCAGGTGTGGTGTTTCTGATGCTGGTGGAAGTGCGTCGTCAGATGCGAGAGGGGGCGTACGCAACCAGCCCTGACCTGATGGCGATGCTGGACCTTGTGGCCCTGGGAACGGTGGCCGATGTGGCACCGTTGATCGGTGCCAATCGGGCATTGGTGCGACAGGGGTTGAAGGTGATGGGCATGCGCGCACGCCCCGGCCTGGTGGCGTTGGCGGATGTGGCGCGGATGGATACGGCCCCCAGCAGCTATCACCTCGGGTTCGTTCTGGGGCCACGCATTAACGCGGGCGGGCGTATCGGCAAGGCCGATCTGGGCGCGAGGTTGTTGTCCACGCCTTCGGCGGACGAGGCCGCCTCGATTGCAGAGCGGCTTGACCAGTTGAACAGCGAGCGGCGCGAGGTTGAGGCCGCTGTGCGGGCGGCTGCCATGGATCAGGCCGAAGCGCGGGGGTTGGAGGCGCCTTTGGTGTGGGCCGCAGGGGCCGGATGGCACCCCGGCGTGGTCGGCATCGTGGCGTCGCGCCTGAAAGAGGCCGCCAACCGCCCGGCGGTGGTGATCGGGCTGGAGGGTGGTATCGGCAAAGGCTCGGGACGGTCAATATCCGGCGTCGATCTGGGGGCGGCGATCCAGCGGCTGACCGCCGAAGGATTATTGCTGACAGGTGGCGGGCACAAGATGGCGGCGGGGCTAAGTGTGGCCGAGGACAAGCTGGAAGCCGCCATGGCCCGACTGACGGAATTGCTGGCCAAACAGGGGGCCGGCGACGCGGGGCCTCCAGACCTGCGCCTTGACGGCGTTTTGATGCCCGGTGCCGTCACTGTCGAATTGGTCGAACAGATCGAGCAGGCCGGGCCTTTTGGGGCTGGTGCCCCTGCCCCGCGCTTTGCCCTACCCGATATGACCATCCGCCATGCCAGGCGGGTTGGTGACTCGCACCTGAAACTCAGCCTTAGCGATGGCAGTGGCCCCACCATCGACGCCATCGCCTTTGGTGCCTTTGACACCCCCCTTGGCGCCCGCCTGAGCGACAGTGGCGGGGCGCGGTTCCACATGGCCGGGCGATTGGAAATCAACAGTTGGCGAGGCCGTCAACAGGTGCAGCTTCGGCTGGATGACGCAGCACCGGCCTGAGGCGGGCCTGACACTGGCCTTCCGACGTGAAATTGTCGATGTGGCGGCATTTTTAGGCTTGCGCCTTGGCGTATGATTGCCTAATGAACCGCACACCAAGCGTGGCCCGTTCGTCTATCGGTTAGGACGCCAGGTTTTCAACCTGGAAAGAGGGGTTCGATTCCCCTACGGGCTGCCACTTATTCCCGCTAGAACCACGTTTCCAGTTTGCACGGCAGGTTTGCGCGTGTTCTTAAAGGCTTGCGCGGTCAGGTGTATTGCAGAGACGCTGTTGCGCAGACAAAAACACGCCAAATGAGCCGGGTGTCTCTGTCGGCCAATTTTGTCTTACCAGTTTGATAATGTGCTTCAGAGGGTGGCGATCAAGGCGCGCTGCGCCTGCCAGTCAGCAGGAATGCTATGGGTCATGCACCAGGTTGAGGTGAGCCCTACAGGTTGTCTTCCGGCGATGATATCTCTGACAACATCCGGGGTCAGAAAGGCGAACTCAAGCGTCTGCTGAACGCGCTTTCGGGTGGTGTTTTCTGAAGCAGCGATATCAGCAAACGTCTCGCCCTGCTTGATCCTGTTTAGCCACGCCTGGGCCCGGGCGATGTTCGTGATCAGAGTGTGATCAAGTTTCGCTGACGACCCGGACATGACAAGCCGGGTTTCAACGCCGCGACGTTTTCGCGTGAACGGAACTTCGAACCTGAGCAGGCCCGCGTTGATGCTCTCCTCAGAGATCCCGAGAGCTTGCGCCAACAATTTGGCATCCAGTTCCAATGCCAGCAAGCCATCACTGATGCGGGCGTAATGAAGCAGGGACAGTTGGGTCTGCTGATCGCCGTTCCTGAGGTCCTGAAGCCTGAGCAATGTATCAACATCCGTATCCGGTACGAGGCCATTGCCGGCGCGGTGGGACAGATGGTTCTGGATGGCCTGGGCAATGAACTGTTCCAGTTGCTCTGCCGGTAAACGCCATCCCATGCCCTTCGCACTGTCCTTGCGTCCGGTGACATAGCTGCGCGAGATGTAATAACGATATCTCTGGCCCCGCTTGCTGGTGTGGCTGGGTGACAAGCGCTGTTCGTTTTCGTCGAACAGTTTTCCGATCAGAGGCGACGGGCTGGTTTTTCGGAGTTTCTGCCCCCGGCATCGCGGCGACTTGTCCTGAAGTTGCTCCTGGATTTTCTGCCACCGCACAGGTTCGATGATGGCCGGATGCTGGCCCTCATAAGTTTTGCCCTTATGCGGAATGCGCCCGGCATAGATCGGGCTGGTGAGAATGTTGTGAACGTGGCCGCGTGACAGAACATTGCCGCCACGCCATTCCCCGGATCGGGTCTGCCGCCTGCGCGACCGGATGCCCATCCGCTCTGCTTCCTCGGTCACCACGTTCAGGGCACCGTGGGTTTCGTAGAGATCGTAAAGCGTGCGGATCAACGCTGCTTCGCCCTCGTTGATCTTCAGGGTCCGGCCATCAGCATCGTAGCCCAGCGGCACACTGCCGCCCATCCAAAGGCCCTTTCTCTTCGAGGCCGCGATCTTGTCCCGAATGCGCTCTGCCGTGACCTCGCGCTCAAACTGAGCAAAGGACAGCAGCACGTTCAGCGTCAACCGCCCCATGCTGGTCGCAGTATTGAAGCTTTGGGTCACCGAGACGAACGATGCCTCGGCCGTATCCAGCCGGTCCACCAGTTTGGCGAAGTCGGCCAGCGACCTTGTCAGCCGGTCGATCTTGTAAACCACAATCTGGTCGACCTGTTTATCGTCCACATCCTGCATCAGCCTGTGCAGCGCAGGCCGGTCCAGATGCCCACCCGAGATCCCGCCGTCATCGTAAGCCCGGTCAGTCAACTCCCACCCTTCATGACGCTGGCTGGCGATATAAGCCTCGCAGGCTTCCCGCTGGGCATCCAGCGAGTTGAACTCCTGCTCCAGCCCTTCCTCGGTAGATTTGCGGGTATAGATGGCGCAGCGGATCCGGCGCATCTCAGGCGCTCTGTTTCCGGGTCAGGCCGAAAACCTCGGCCCGCTCCAGCGCGCGCCGGTGATGTGTCGGGCGACGGCACTTAAGGACGCGAAGGTCCTGCCGTCCAGAACATAGCCGTCAGCAGACGCTTCAACGCGGTACACCCGGCCGTTCCATACGCGCACCAGCGTGGCGTTGTCGGCGACAACCCGGGCGGCAGTCGACATCTCACCACCCGCGAGAGCTGCCTTCAACACCCGCCTGGTTGCAGCTGGATATCCACCCAGTTTCCGGCATTGCAGATCATGCGCCAGCACCCGCTGCATGAACAAGACTGACAAGTACTTGGGCGGATCAGATTTGAAGGCCCGTATCCAGGCTCGAAGACATTGCTCTCTGCCCATCAAAGCGATCTCCCGCAGGTGTTGCGGGAGATCATCTTTTGCCGCCCGCGCGTTCATTGTGCGGCAGCTTCTTTGACGATCCGATAGACCGGGCCGGATTTACCAGACGTGCATTCCACAGATACTCCG
>DAOUQK010000137.1 GCA_030625695.1 Paracoccaceae bacterium
CTCATCGGACGCATCCACGATTTCGCTTAGGTATTTTGCCTTTAAATCGTCCATGCCAGTCCCCGAAAATAAGTTCATGCCGTGCTAGCCTCAGAGCCTTGTGAATGCAAGGTGGGCATATGCGGCTGGACTCTTGGCGATGGGGCGATACCCTGAGGGCACATAACCCTGGGAGGATGATATGACAGATATCAACGCCATTTTGGCAGATGCAGTTGCGGCGCAGGATGTGCCGTTTGTGGTCGCCATGTCGGCCAATTCGCAAGGTGTCACGTTCAGCGGTGCGGCGGGGGATGCGGCGACAGGACGGGCGGCGGCAGAGGATACAGCGTTCCGGATATTTTCGATGACCAAGGCGATCGGCTCGCTGGCGGCGATGATCCTGGTTGATCGGGGCAGGCTTCGAATGGATATTCCAGTGGCGGATATCCTGCCTGCGTGGAACGATTTGCAGGTGCTGGATGGGTTCGATGGGGACACACCGATCCTGCGTGCGCCCAAAACCACGGCCACGTTGCGCCATCTGGCGACCCATACCAGCGGGCTGGAATACGAGTTCTGGAATCCGGATGTGCCAAAGTTTCTGGAAGTGACAGGCCTTGCGACGGTTCTTTCGGGACGGAAAGAATCGTTGATGTATCCGCTCACATCCGACCCTGGGACTCGCTGGGGGTACGGTATTGGCATCGATTGGCTTGGCCAGGTGGTCGAGGCGGTTGACGGGCGTACTATCGACCAATTCTGCCGGGAAGAGATTTTTGAACCCCTCGGCATGGGCAACACGGCGTTTGAACCGGACGGGATGGAAGCACGCATGTCAGACGTGTCGATCCGCGGTGAAGACGGCAAACTCGCGCCGTTTGAAATAGCCCCGCCGGCTAAGCCCGAATTTTACGGCATGGGGCATGCGCTTTACTCGACCGCGCCGGACTATCTTCGGTTTCTCAGAATGGTGCTTAACGGCGGAGAACTGGACGGTAACCGGGTGTTGTCGGCCGGGGTATTGGAGCAGATGTTGGCGGATCAGATGCGCGGATTGGAATTCCGGCCGATGATTTCGGTGGCACCGCCTTTGACGGCGGATGTGGACCTGTTTCCGGGCGACAAGGTAACCCATGGATTTGCCTTCCTGCGCAACGAAGTGGCGGTGCCGGGCAAACGGAGTGCCGGGTCCATGGGCTGGGCCGGGGTGTGTAACACGCATTACTGGATCGACCCGGCCAAGGATGTGGCGGCGGTGATCATGACGCAGTCTTTGCCGTTTATTGAACCTCCTCTGCTCAGGACGTATGACGCATTTGAACGGGCGGTTTACGCTGCTCTTTGAAGGCGCATATTCTAAAGAAACTCCTAACCATAGGTGAACAGACACATGACAAATCAATCCGCCAAAGCGGCGCAGTTCAAAGCCTTGCACGTCAAAGGCGACCCTGTGGTTCTGTTCAATATCTGGGACGTGGGCAGCGCGGGCGCGGTTGCCGCCGCCGGGGCAAAAGCACTGGCAACCGGGTCGGCGCCGGTGGCTTTGGCCAATGGCTTTGCGGATGGCGAACAGATGCCGTTTGAAATGGCGCTGGCCAATGTCGCCCGGATCGTCAACGCCACGGACCTGCCGGTCAGCATGGATCTGGAAGGGGGGTATGGGGCAGCACCCGATACCATTGCCGCCAATGTGACCCGGGCGCTGGAAACTGGCGTGGTTGGGTTTAACTTTGAGGATCAGATTATTGGTGGCGAGGGGCTTTATCCGTTGGATCAACAGATCGGGCGGGTAAAGGCGGTGGTTCAGGGCTGTGAAAATGCCGGAGTGGCGGCATTTGTGAATGCCCGCACCGATATCTTTTTAAAGGCCGCGCCGGATACCCATTCCGAGGACATGTTGAACGATGCAATTGCCCGTGCGACGGTGTTTGCCGATGCCGGCGCTGATGGATTTTTCGCGCCGGGGTTGCGGGATGCGGATATGATTGGGCGGTTGTGTTCTGAAGTCGACCTGCCGGTCAATATTATCGCCCTGCCGGGTGCACCGGACAGCAAGACGCTGGCGGGATTGGGCGTGGCGCGAATTAGTTATGGGCCGGTGCCATATAAGCGCATGGTCAGCTGGCTGGAACAGGCGGCGCGAGAGGCCTTGACCTTAACGGTCTGACGGGAAGCCTGGTACAAAACTGACTTTTCGATGATTGGTAGGGTGGGTGAAACCCACGTATCGCGTTGGTTGATAGCCGGGGTGAACGTGGGTTTCACCCACCCTACGCGACCTTTGCCAGCAACCAAAAGGTTTCGGTCGGGCCTTTGCCTTTGATATCCACTAGCCCGCGTTTCTCAAACACAAACCTGTCACCAAGCGCGGCGCGGGTTTCATCCGTTAGCTGGATACGCCCGACTTCTCCCTGGCTTTCCATACGGCTGGCGGTGTTAACCGTGTCGCCCCAGACATCATAGAATATCTTTTGTGTGCCAATCACCCCGGCAATCGCTGATCCGCTGTGCAGGCCGATCCGCACTTCGACCGGTTGATCCATTTGCTGGGACAATTCTTTTGTGACCGCCAGCATCGCCAAAGCCATATCGGCGATTATGTCAGCGTGATCCGCACGCGCCACCGGCATGCCAGCCGCGACCATATAGGCGTCGCCAATGGTTTTGATCTTTTCCAACCCTCGTTCGTGGGTCAGATCGTCAAACGCCGTGAACACGCGGTTCAGGAACCGGATCAGTGCCTCGGGTTGCATAGACGTGGCACGGGGGGTGAAATCGGCAATATCGGCAAATAATATCGTCACCTCGGGGATATTGTCGGCGATGATCTGGTTTGGGGTGCCTTTTAGCCGGGCGGCGATGTTGGCGGGCAGAAGATTGTCCAGAAGTGCTTCGGATTTGGCGTGTTCGGCTTCTAGTGCTATCTCGGCCAATGCAACCCGCCCGGCCAAAATGAACAACCCACCGGTTACCATCGAAATGATCAGGGCAAGGGTGCTGAGGTGCAGGTAGCGTAACAATTGCGGGTCTGTGCGGGCATACCCTGAGGGTTCGTTAAAGGCGACAATGCAAAACGCCATCGCGGCGATGGATACTCCGGTCCACAGGGTTGTGCCCAGTCGGCGGGTCAACCCGTTGGCGATAACCAAATTCAGCGGCAACAGAATCATGAACAGATACAGGCCGGATGCAGCACTTAGATGATAGGTCAGCCAACCAAACAGAACAAGGATCGACAGGGCCGCAATAAGGACTGCAAGGCTAATATTGCGCTGGGCAAGGTTTGGCAGGAACAGCACAGACGAGGCCAGCAGCATTGCCGCCCAGGCGAGGACCAAACCCTGAAAATCATAGATAGCTAAGAACGCCGCATAACCCAGTGTCGTGATACCTGCCGTCAGGCAGTTAGAGTTCAGGGCAAAGCGCCGGGATCGGTCGCTGGCCAGCATCTCGTCCAGCCCCTGACTGGCGTATTTGTTCAACAGGCGCATGAACAGGGAATTGGAGGGCAGCAGGGTTGCGAGCAAACTTGGACTCCATCTGGTTAACTATTGTTAACACGTTTGGCTCCAAAAGTCTTCGCCATTAGATTTAGAGCGTGTCGCGTTTCATTGGATTCATGTATTCATAAGGCAGGCCGAGGCAGAGTTTGAATTCCCAACGCGTTCGGCCTGCCTTATGAATTCGACTTAACGCGACAGGCTCTAGAATCAAAAAAGCCGCCCTTTGCAGGGCGGCTTTCAAAATTAAATACCGGCGTGTTTAGGCCGCCAGAGCGGCCTGTGCCTTGGCAACAATTGCGCTAAACGCGTCGGGTTCGTGAACGGCGAGGTCAGCCAGAACCTTACGGTCAACTTCGATCCCGGCCATGCTGAGGCCGTTGATAAAGCGCGAATAGGTCAGCGCCTCGTCATGCGAACGAACAGCGGCGTTGATACGCTGGATCCACAATGCCCGGAAATTCCGCTTGCGGATCTTACGGTCGCGCGTGGCGTATTGGTTGGCCTTGTCGACCGCCTGCGTTGCGGTTTTAAAGTTGCTTTTGCGACGACCATAGTAACCTTTGGCGGCTTTGATGATCTTCTTGTGGCGTGCGTGGGCAATAGTCCCACCTTTGGTACGTGACATATCAGGTGTCTCCTATCAGCGGTCGTAGGGCATAAAGCCCTTGATGATCTTGGCGTCGGGCGCGCTCAGCGTGGTGGTGCCGCGCGCATTACGGATAAATTTCTTGGTCCGCTTGATCATCATGTGCCGCTTGCCGGCCTGACCTCCCATGACCTTGCCGGTCGCAGTAATCTTAAAGCGCTTTTTGGCGCTTGATTTGGTCTTCATCTTGGGCATTTCCGTCTCCTTAAGTATGGGTCGGTTATATGCGCGACTCGGCATGCCACATTGGCCGGACGCGCGGGTAAGAAGCGCCGTTTACGCATATCACAGGCGGCTGGCAAGGGGGGTGGTGCAGATTCGCCAGTAAATCAGTTCAAAAACCGACCAATGACGCCGAAAAATACGTCTGGTATCTGACTGAAGCTGTATCCGTCTGGGTGGGTCATCAAAGCATAAAGAATCAGACCACCCGCCAGAAGGATTATAATCATTGAAACACGCGGCGAGCGCCCGTCGCTCATGGCGGAAATGATCGACGGTATCGAAAATCCGCCGATGATAAGCCCAAGTACCAGCGTTAAATCTGTGTCCATCTGATCCGACCTTGTTATCTGATTTGAACCTGTCTCTCAGTTAACCCGGGTCGGTGTGGTAAATCAAACGTTCATCACAAGGGGCAACCCGCAGGATATTGGTGGTGCCGGGGACGTTAAAGGGCACACCGGCGGTGACAACGATCTGGTCGTTTTCGTCGGCAAAGCCACCGGCGCGGGCGGCGCGGGCGGCACTGACCACCGCATCTTTGAACCTTTCAAGTTCCGGCGTCATGACGCAGTTACAGCCCCAGCTAAGGGCCAGCCGACGGGCGGTATTGCGCAAGGACGTCATGGCAATGATTGGCACACCGGGGCGTTCACGGGCGGTCAAAAGGGCGGTTGTACCACTTTGAGTGAAACAGCAGATCGCCTTGATATCGGTGGTTTCGGCAATCTCGCGGGCGGCGGCGACGATGCCGTCGGCGACTGAACTGCCTTTGACCGAACGCGAGGCGGCGATGATCTCGGTATAAGTCGGGTCGGCTTCGACCTCGATGGCGACCTGATCCATGGTTTGCACCGCTTCGATTGGATAGCTGCCGGCGGCGGATTCGGCACTCAGCATGATGGCGTCGGTGCCTTCATAGATCGCGGTGGCCACGTCGGAAACTTCGGCGCGGGTTGGCATCGGACTGTCGATCATGCTTTCCAACATCTGCGTCGCCACGATCACCGGCTTGGCGGCGGCCCGACAGCGGCGCACCAGACGTTTCTGGATCGGTGGCACAGCGGACACCGGCAGTTCAACGCCCAGATCGCCACGCGCCACCATGATGCCGTCCGATACGGCCAGGATTTCGTTGAAATGCTCAACCGCACTTGGTTTTTCGATCTTTGACAGGATGGCGGCGCGCCCTTTTGCCAGCCCACGCGCCTCCTCCACGTCTTCGGGGCGTTGTACAAACGACAGCGCCAGCCAATCGACGCCCAACTCGCAGGCGAACTCAAGATCGCTGCGGTCCTTTTCGGACAACGCCGCCAGCGGCAACACCACGTCCGGCACATTGACGCCCTTACGGTTCGAGATCATGCCACCCGCAATCACCGTGCAATCGGCAAAATCAGCGCCGCAATCGGTGACTTTGAGGCGGATTTTGCCGTCGTTGACCAATAGCGATGCGCCAACCTTCAACACTTCAAAGATTTCCGGATGCGGCAGGTAGACGCGGTTGATATCGCCGGGTGTCGGATCAAGATCAAGCCGGAACGCCGCGCCATTCTGCAAATCTTCACCCTCGCTGGCAAAGGTGCCAACCCGCAGCTTTGGCCCCTGAAGGTCGGCCAATATGGCAATCGGGCTTTGCAGATCGGCCTCTACCTGACGAATAATCTCGTGCTTTTGGCCGATTTCATTCTGGGTGCCGTGGCTCATATTAAGGCGGAACACATCGGCGCCAGCCTCGTGCAGGGCGCGGATCACTTCATAGGTTTCAGATGCCGGACCCAGTGTGGCCACGATCTTGACATTGCGCGTGCGCCTCATGCGGTGCTCCCTCAAATCGGTTATGTTATCGCAAACAGTATTGCCGGGCTTATGGCGCAGATCAACCTTGCAAGCAACCGGACATATGTGACGTCACAAGGGGGTGACAGGATGGACCCGGGCACTTAGAGCAGTTCGCGTTGAATTGAATTCACTTGTCGGCGTGAACGCGTTGTGCTTTGCAAAAGCTGTCTCACTCCGACAAGTGAATACTTGAATCTGATCAAATGCGACACGCTCTAAGTCAATTGAAACAACTGGAATGGGAATACCCGAATGGACCATCAAACCGAAATCGAAATTCAGGCAGCGGCGTTTCGGCAGCTGCAAAAGCACCTGATGCAGGACCGCCCGGATGTGCAGAATATCGACATGATGAACCTGACCGGGTTCTGCCGCAATTGCCTGAGCCGTTGGTACCAAGAGGCCGCCGCCGAAAAGGGCATCGAGATTGGCAAGATCGAAGCGCGCGAGATTTATTATGGCATGAGCATGGACGAATGGAAGTCCAAGTATCAAACCGAGGCCGGTGCGGAAAAGCAGGCCGAGTTTGAGGTCGCGTTCAAAGAGAATGTAACCGACAAGATGTGAATGTTGGGCACAGGGGTTGCTGGGGTTGTTGACGACCACCGACACGCACTGATCCGAAAACCGTCGATTACCAGCGAAAAACATCCCACAACCTTCACGAGAATCTGGTATGCATCGGTTCGAACGGTCAACAGAACGCCCAACGACCGCTCTGCGGACGTTCCGGACCCTCACTCAGATCAATCTAACTGGTGGTTTCGGCCCAAATTTGCCGTTGGTACAAATTCGGTTAATGTTTCCTCCAGACTTGTACGGGCCGTTGTGCAACAAAATACCCGCCGAACGTTACACAAGTATTGTTGTGGTACACGCACCATACACAAGCAGTGTTGTGTTGCAAAATACCCCTCAAACGTTACACAAGTACTGTTGTGGTACACGCACCGTACACAAGCAGTGTTGTGTGCGCTGGCTCGGGGCTCAGGCACAAATCGTCATTGAGCCATAGTTTTCGTGTAGAACTCAACACAAATGGACTTGTGTTATGTTTTTTCCGAAATATGATGCACAAAAACGAGTAAATTGAAAAGGCAATCGTATGACCGTTGGCATAGAGAACTACGATCTTGGTAGCATGATTGACTATCACTACGGACAATTTCCCCCGGAAGGCTTGGACCTCTCACGAGTCATTGAACCGCTCGCGCGAGCACAAGATGCAATATCTCGCTATGATCAAATGCTTCTATCACTGCCAAACAGCGAGCTTTTGTTAGCACCTCTTCGACAAAACGAGGCTGTTATTTCATCGCGTATGGAAGGAACAATATCCACTGTCGACGAAGTAATGATTTATGAGGCGGAAAGCGAAGATGACGGTAATGCAGGCTCCGTAAGGGATGATGTTATCGAGGTAGCGTTGTACAGCACGGTTTTGCGTCGAGCACAGGCTGCCGTTGCCGCAGGAGAGCCGATCAACGAAGGATTAATAAAGAACGCACATCGGATTTTGCTAAGTTGGGGGCGAGGCGCGAGCAAGTCGCCCGGACAGTATAAGGTCGAGCAAAACTATATTGGAGATGACAGGCGTAAAGAAATTTACTTTAAGCCAATAAATCCATTGCAGCTCCAATCGGGCATGCAGGGTCTACTTGAGTTCATTGAGCATTCGCCCCTGTTGCCGATGTTTAAAGTTGGTTTGGCACATGTTGAGTTTGAAGCATTACACCCATTCAATGACGGAAATGGGAGAATCGGACGCTTACTCATCACGCTATTACTTTGGAAATTCGGATTAATCCATAAGCCTCACTTCTACGTCAGCGCATTTTTCGAAGAAAATAAGCATGAATATATAGAGTTAATGCGAAAGGTGTCTCGCGATGGTGATTGGACAGGCTGGGTTGCATTTTTTTTGGAGGCCATTGCAAAGCAAGCTGAAAGTAATCTGAACACTGCACAAGAAATCATGTCGTTGTATGAGAATATGAAGGAGCCGTTTCGAGAAATTTCTGGATCGAAGTGGCATTTAGCGGCGCAGGATGGGATCTTCGAGAACCCCATTTTTAAAAATGGCCAGCTTATAAAAAAGACGGGTATGCCCAAACATGTAGCTACAAGAATTACACGACTTCTCCTCGAGAGTAATTTGCTACGCGAACTAAGGCCTGCAAGCGGGCGGCGCGGGGCACTATTTATGTTTGAGCCATTGATGGAAATCGTTCGTGCATAGCGGCTGGATAGTTTTTTGAACTTCAACGCCTATTTTTTCGGATTGCGGACCTTAGCGCATATCGCAGCGAACTTCCGCAATCCGCCGATTCTGTGGAAAAACAACGTGTTGCTGTTGCAGAAAGTCGGGCATCAAACACAACGCGAACGCCTTTCCTATCACGCTTTGCGCAATTGCTGCGGTGCAGGAAAGATCTTGGCT
>DAOUQK010000380.1 GCA_030625695.1 Paracoccaceae bacterium
CGCTGATCACCAGAATGTCGTGCCTGAGGCAAATATCGCCAAGCCGGGTCAGTTCGGCGCGTGTCCAGACCCGTCCCATCGGGTTGTGCGGGTTACACAGGAACAGCATTTTAGTGGTTGGATTGGCGGCGAGCCGTTCCAGCCCGTCAAAGTCCATTTCATAATGCCCATCCCGCAATATCAGCGGATTAGGAATGATCTTTCGACCATTCTCATTCAGGATATCGAAGAAATCGAAGAACACCGGGGGCTGAACAATAACCCCGTCACCCGGATCGCTGAACAGCGAGGCGGCAATGGCAAGTGGGTTCAGCACGTTGGGCGCGCGCAGGATATGGGCAGGATCGACCGTCCAGTCGTGACGCATCTCCAACCAGCCCGTCAGGGCCGGGATTAGCCCATCGGGCAGGGTCTCATAGCCAAAAACCCCGTGATCCAGACGCGCCTGCATCGCCTGTGTGACACAGGTCGGGGCGCGGAAATCCATGTCGGCAACGCCTGCGGGGAACAAGTCACCGCCGTCCTGACCCAGAACAATCGGGTGGACCTTAAGTGCGGGAACAACGCGGCGGTTGATCTCTTCATCGAAGGGCGAGAGGCGATCAGTTGGCATCGGCAGCAATTTGCAACAGGGTGTCACCGCGCGCAACCCGGCCGATAAAGCGTTTGCATAGGATCATACCGGTATATGGCGAGGTGACGGGCACTGGCGCGCGTAAAGGTGTGTCGGGAAAATGGATCTGGCCGACCGTCTGACCTTGGGTGACCATGTCGCCAATGCCGCCGAACAGTTCGAACAAACCGGTGTCATAAGCATAGACAAGGCCGCGAGCGTTCAGCTCTCTGGTGCCAATGGCGGCGTCGGGTTCATACCCCGGCAACATATCCAGCGCGTGCAGGATACGGCGCAATCCGCGCAGCGTTTGTGCCAGAATGGCCGGGTCCAATGCGCCACCGCCGCCCAGTTCAGCCAACACTGACGGGACACCTTTGCGGTTGGCTGCGGCCATTGCGGTACGACCAGTGGACGTGGTTCCGCCGCCCGAGGTAAAGACCCACGCATAGGGCAAGTCAAAGGCGGATTGCAGGGTAACCAGTGTGGCGGCCTCTTCGGGGGTCTGGCCCATGCCGCGCAATAAAGTGGGCGGATAATAAAGCGATGTACCGCCGGAATGCAGATCGATGGCATAGTCGGCCATCACCATCAGAACCTCTTCGATGTAATGGGCAATCATCCATGTCGGGTGGCCATTCGGATCACCGGGAAAGGCCCGGTTGAGGTTGCCCTGGTCGATCGGCGAAATACGGGTTCCGGCCTCGGCGGCGGGAAAGTTTGCCATTGGCAGAATGATAACGCGGCCCCGGATATCCTCGGCCTGCAACTCATTTGCCAGACGGGTCAGGGTGGTTTGCCCTTCATATTCATCGCCGTGATTGCCGGCCATCAGCAATAAGGTCGGCCCTTCGCCGTTGTTGATGCAGATCACCGGGATTGGAATCCATCCATACGCACTGCGATGCACCGAATGGGGCAGGCGCAGGTAACCGGCATTTTTGCCGGGGGCGTCGAAATCCACCTCGGAAGTGATCAGGCTGTCGGGCATAACGGGACCTCAATATAGGTTGTAGGGTGGGTGAAAACCCACGCGTCGCCAACAGTTGAAACCGGGCAACGCGTGGTTTGCAACCACCCTATGAAATATCCTTGTAATTAATCTCACGCGTATCCTCGCCCGGCGCGGATTTATCGCGCCGTACCAACAAGCGGTTGAGCGCGTGCACATACGCCTTGGCCGAGGCCACAACCGTATCGGTATCCGCCGACTGACCGGTAACAATGCGCCCGTCCTCTTCCAGACGAACCGAAACTGTCGCTTGCGCGTCGGTGCCTTCGGTCACGGCATTCACCTGATAAAGTTGTAACCTTGCATCATGCGGGAACAACGCCTTGACCGCATTAAAGCTTGCGTCAACCGGTCCGTCGCCGGTTTGGGTTGTGGTCTGTTCAGCCCCGTCAATCTGCATCACCAGATCAGCCTGCGCTGGCCCTTGGGTGCCGCAAACAACCCGGAGAGAGGTGATTTTCAGACGGTCGTTTTCGGGGTCTTCACCGACACCCATCAAGGCCACCAGATCGTCGTCGAAAATCTCTTTCTTACGATCCGCCAGTTCTTTGAACCGCACAAACACGTCCTTGAGCTGGTTATCCCCCAACTCATACCCCAGGTCAGACAGCTTAGAGCGCAACGCCGCACGCCCCGAATGTTTGCCCATGACGATATTGGTTTCGACCAGACCCACATCTTCAGGGCGCATAATCTCAAACGTTTCGGCGTTTTTCAGCATGCCGTCCTGATGGATGCCCGATTCGTGCGCGAATGCGTTTTTACCGGTGATCGCCTTGTTGAACTGCACCGCAAAGCCGCTGACTGTGGCCACCCTGCGTGAAATCGCCATTATCTTGGTGGTATCAACGCCGGTGGTCCACGGCATAATGTCAGGGCGCACTTTCAGCGCCATCACCACCTCTTCCAACGCGGTATTGCCGGCCCGTTCACCCAGCCCGTTGATCGTGCATTCAATCTGACGCGCGCCACCGGCAACGGCGGCCAAAGCGTTGGCCGTGGCCATGCCCAGATCGTTATGACAGTGCGTGGCAAACACCACATCTTGCGCGCCGGGCACAGTTTCGATCAGACGTTTGATCAGATCGGCACTTTCGACCGGGGCGGTATAGCCGACCGTATCGGGGACATTGATCGTGGTCGCCCCGGCACGAATCGCAATCTCGATGGTGCGACACAGATAATCCCATTCGGTACGGGTCGCGTCCATCGGTGACCATTGCACGTTATCACACAGGTTTCGGGCGTGGGTCACAGTTTCATGGATGCGCTCGGCCATTTCGTCCTGCGTCAGATTGGGAATCGCCCGGTGCAGCGGCGAG
>DAOUQK010000107.1 GCA_030625695.1 Paracoccaceae bacterium
TGATCCTGTTCAGCTATGCCGCCCGCCGGGTGACAATGGCGACCATTGGCGTCATGCAATACATCAACCCAACCCTGCAATTTCTGGTCGCGGTGCTACTATTTGGCGAGGCGTTCACAATCTGGCACCAAGTCGCCTTTCCGCTGATCTGGCTGGGGCTGATCCTTTTCACCCTGGCGTCAATGCGGATCGGGCCTGCAAACAAAAGCTTGCCAATTGATCCATAACAATCCGGCTCATCTTTGGTCCCTAAATATCCCGGGGGGGCAGGGGGGCTGGCACCCTGCTATGAGAGAGGCCAGAGGGGCTGGCCCCCCTTGGTCCAAGGGATCAGTCTTCGCCAAACACCCGGGCGAATATCGTATCCACATGTTTGGTGTGATAGCCAAGGTCGAATTTTTCTTCGATCTCTTCCGGGCTGAGGGCTGCAACCACATCTGCGTCACCCAGCAATTCAGTCTTGAAATCAGCGCCCTGTTCCCAGACCTTCATGGCATTGCGCTGCACCATCAGATACGATTCTTCGCGGCTGACTCCGGCTTGTGTAAGCGCCAGCAATACCCGTTGAGACATCACCAGCCCACGAAATTTATTCATATTTGCCAGCATGTTGTCTGGGTAAATCACCAGCTTGTCGATCAGGCCAGTCAGACGGGCAAGGGCAAAATCCAGCGTAATGGTGGTGTCCGGCCCGATGTTGCGCTCAACAGACGAATGCGAAATATCGCGTTCGTGCCAAAGTGTCACATTCTCCAATGCCGGCACCACTGCCATCCGCACCAGACGCGCCAGCCCGGTCAGGTTTTCGCTCAGCACCGGGTTGCGTTTATGCGGCATCGCGCTTGAGCCTTTCTGACCCTTGGAAAAGAACTCTTCGGCCTCAAGAACCTCGGTCCGCTGCATATGGCGAACTTCGGTGGCGATGTTTTCGATCGAGGCACCAACAACACCCAAAGCCGCGAAAAAGGCCGCGTGACGGTCGCGCGGAATAACTTGCGTGCTGATCGGTTCGGGGCTCAGGCCCAGCTTGTCACAGACATGTGCTTCGACCGCCGGGTCGATATTGGCAAACGTACCAACAGCACCGGATATGGCCCCGGTGGCAATCTCGTCCCGCGCGGTTTTCAGACGCGTCAGGTTGCGATCCATTTCGGCGTAAAAGCGCGCGAAGGTCAGACCCATGGTGGTTGGCTCGGCGTGGATCGCGTGGGACCGACCGATGCGGATGGTCATTTTGTGTTCATAGGCGCGCCGTTTCAGCGCGACGAGTACCGCTTGCAGACCTTCGATCAAAATGTCGGCGGCGCGGGTCAGTTGCAGGTTGAACGTAGTGTCCAAAACGTCAGAACTGGTCATACCCTGATGTACAAAACGGGCATTATCGTGCCCGATGATCTCGGCAAGGTGCGTCAGGAAAGCGATGACATCGTGTTTGGTCACGGCCTCGATCTCGTCAATCCGGGCAACGTCAAAGGTGACGTCTTTGGCTTTCCAGACCGCTTCGGCATTTTCGCGGGGGATCACCCCAAGGTCGGCCATGGCATCGCAGGCGTGGGCTTCAATCTCATACCAGATGCGGAACTTGGTTTCGGGTGACCAGATGGCGACCATTTCGGGGCGGGAATAGCGAGGGATCATGGCGGAGAAGTACCTTTTCGTGAGGGGTATGGGGGCGTCTTAGACTGACGGCTAAGACGCAACAAGGTGGGTGCGACGAGATGAGACGGATATTTCTGTTGTTTTAGGCGGCTGTGCCGGGGATCAGCATGGCGCAAAACTGGCGCGCACTGGACTGCAACGCGCCACGATCCAGCAATATTGCCATTGGCATGTTCCATTCTTGCGTCGCGGCGCGCGGGCGTTTTTCTATACACACTTTGCTGAATGTATCTGGGGTGATCAGGATTACTCCAAAGAGATCGCCAAGGGGCGCTATACCTTGGACGATTCCCTGTCGTATCTGTGCGGAGACGAGATCAGCTTTGCCGACCTGCCGGCCTATCACGAGTTGGTCAGCCATGTAGCCGGGAAAGTTGTCGGCGATGCGTCTGGTCGGCGACCTGATCCCGATGACCCGCAAAACTTCGCTGGTCAAAGGCACCGAGGTGACGCCGGGGGTCTACAGCTAAGCGATCAGTTCGGTACTGACCCGCGCGCCTTTTTCAAGCGTGCGGTGAACCGGGCATTTGTCGGCAATCTCGATCAGGCGGGCGCGCTGGGCGTCGTCCAGATCGCCCTTCAGGCGGATCGCGCGGGTGAATTCGTCAATCCGGTTTTTGCTGCCGGGTTCCGCGTCTTGCGCGTGGACTTTGGAATGGCTGACATCAACGCTCACATGCTCCAGCGGCCAGCCTTTGCGGCGCGCATACATGCGAATGGTCATCGCCGTGCAGGCCCCCAAGCCGGACGAGACAAAGCCATACGGAGACATGCCCCGGTTGGTGCCGCCATATGCCAGCGGCTCATCGGCTTGGGCGTGATGGCTGGGGCCGGACTGAATATCCTGAAGAAAACCGTTTGGGTCGGCCTCGGATACGCGCACGATACCTTCGGGCGCGCCGGGTGGTGGGGCAGGCGGGGACAGGTTGATGTAATGACCGACCCATGCGGCAATCAGGGTGGCGGCATATTCGGCGTCGGACGGGTGTGAAATCAGATGATCGGCGTTGTCGAGGGTGACAAAGCTTTTCGGGTGTTTGGCGGCCACAAAAATCTCGGCGGCGTTGTCGATGCTAACGGTTTCGTCGCGCGGGGCATGCAACACCAAAAGGGCGGCATCCAGCGTGGCGACCGCCTCGGTCAGTTTACCGTCGGCAATATCGTCAATGAACGCCTTGGAGATGCAAAAGGGTCGCCCGCCCAGGTCAACTTCGGCCACACCGTCCTTTTCGATCTGCGGCAAGACCGCGCTGAAGTTATGCGCAACGTGCGCCGGATCGGCTGGCGCGCCCAACGTCACCACGGCGCGCACCGATGCAATCTCGGCGCGCGCCTTGAGTACGGCGGCACCGCCAAGGGAATGACCGATCAGCAGGGCCGGGGCCATGTCGCGCTCTTCCAGATAGCGGGCGGCAGCGCGCAGGTCGTCGATGTTGGTGGTAAAGGTGGTATTGCCGAATTCGCCGCCTGAATGGCCCAGCCCGGTGAAGTCGAACCGCAACACGGCGATGCCTTTACCAGCCAGCCGTGCGGCGATGCGCCGGGCGGCGGGAATATCCTTGGAGCAGGTGAAGCAATGGGCAAAAAGTGCTGTGGCCAGATGCGGACCTTCGGGCAGGTCCAGACGCGCAGCCAGGGTGCTGCCATCATGGCCGGTAAAGGTGATGCGTTCGGTGGGCATTTGTGACTCCTTGGTGTTGCAAGCATAGGGTGGGTATTCACGGCAGGCTTGCCAAGAGGATTGCCGCCTAGGTTACGGGATGGTTACAAGTGTGCGTGGGTTTTACCCACCCTACGATTCATTTCCAGCTTGGTTAGTATTCATGACACGCGATGAATTCAATATCTTTTGCAAAGGCTTAAAAGCCACAACTCATGTGGTTCAATGGGGTAATGCAGAGGTGTGGAAAGTCGGTGGAAAAGTGTTCGCCATTTGTGGCTGGCATAAGAAAGCGGATGGGGACACGGATGCGTTCACCTTCAAGGCTTCTGAAATTGTCTTTGAAGTTCTGAAGGATCAACCCGGCATTCGGTCGGCCCCATATCTTGCGTCACGTGGATTTAAATGGTTGCAGAATTACGCGAAACCGGGATTGTCGGACACTGAGCTGAAGGCGCATATCACCCTGTCTTACGAGATGGTGGCAGATGCGCTGAGCCGGAAAAAGAGGCTTGAACTGGGGTTGGTGGATTAGGAGGGACTCCGGGGCAATTGTAGTTCCCTGGCCTGCGCACTAGGGTGTCGGCAACCGAAACTAAATCCAAGGTTACTGCCCATGACTCCGCTTTTGTTCCAACCGCTTACCCTTCGAGGGCTCCAGACCCGCAACCGGGTGGTGATATCGCCGATGTGCCAGTATTCAGCCCATGAAGGCCATCTTGACGACTGGCATCTGGTGAATCTGGGCCGCTTTGCCACGGGTGGCGCCGGGATCGTTTTCACCGAAGCCACGGCGGTGCAGAAATCGGGACGTATCACCCATGGCTGCCCTGGTCTGTGGGCCGATAGCCAGATACCGGGCCATGCCCGCGTTGCCGGGTTTGTTTTGCAGCATGGTGCCATTCCGGCGATCCAACTGGGTCACGCCGGGGCCAAATCAGGCATGCAACGGCCATGGTTTGGCAATGGGCCGCTGGACGAACATGACATCGCGCGCGGGGATATGCCCTGGACGCAAGTGTCTCCGTCAGGACTGCCGGTGGCCGATGGCTGGCCGGTGCCCGAGGCATTGACGCTGGATGATATCAAAGTGTTGGTCGGGGATTTTGCCAGTGCAGCCAAACGTGCGCTGGCCGCTGGATACAAGATTGTCGAAGTGCACGGTGCGCATGGTTATTTGCTGCACAGTTTTCTGTCGCCGTTGACCAACAAACGCGAGGATGCTTACGGTGGGGACCGGGCTGGGCGGATGCGCCTGGCGCTGGAAATTACCGCCGCCGTCAGGGAAGTCTGGCCGGACGATTTTCCGGTGTTTTTTCGCACTTCGGCAGTGGATGGGTCGCCCGATGGGTGGTTGCTGGAAGATACCGTTGTGCTGGCCCGCGCGCTTAAGGACCTGGGCGTCGATGTGATGGATTGTTCTTCCAGCGGCATTGCCGGGTCGGCAACCGCGGGCAAGGGGCAAAAACGCCAGCCGGGGTTTCAGGTGCCTTATGCTGAAACCGTTCGGCAAGAGGCGAAAATGGCGACCATGGCTGTGGGCCTTATCACCCATCCGCAACAGGCCGAAGAAATTCTGGCGCAGGGTCGTGCCGACCTGATTGCCATTGGCCGCGAGGCGCTGGCCAATCCGAACTGGGTATTGCAGGCGGCGCAGATGTTAGGCTTGGACGCGCCGTTTTCGGTACTGCCGACACAATCCGACTGGTGGCTGGAAGGGCGTCAGAGGACGTCGGATTTTTATGATCCGGACGCCTTGGAGGCGGTTCAAAGTTAACGTTTTGTTAACAGGGCGGCGGGGTGAAACCCCGCCCTACGCCTTTCCCACCAAGGCCGCGTCAATACGATCCGGACGCCTGGTAGAAGGTCCAAAGTTAACGTTTTGTTGATGGGGCGGCGGGGTGAACCCCGCCCTACGCCTCTCCCATCAACGCCGCATCAAACGGGTATTTGGTCAGGTTCTCATAGCCGTCTTCGGTGATCAGCACCTGATCTTCGAGCTTGATCGAGAATTCGCCGCCGACCTCGCCGACACAAGCCTCGACACACAGCACCATGCCGGGTTCAAGCGCGTAATCAAACGCATCTGGTACGGCCTTGTCTGGATAGGCGACCAGCGGCCATTCATCACACAGGCCAACGCCGTGCATGATACAGCCGTATTTCTGTTGCTGAAATTTGTCGTCCAGCTTGTGCACATTGGCCGTCAGTTCAGGGATGGTGACGCCGGGCTTTAACATCTCCATATTGGTCATGATATGTTCATGCGCGTGTCGCATCGCGTAAACCATTGAATTGGTGGGTTTCTTGTCGCCAACCCACCAGGTGCGCGAGATATCGACACAAATGCCGTATGAGCCGATAAGGTCTGAATCAAACGCCACAATCTCATTATTCTGGACGATGCGCGGCCCGCATTCCTGAAACCACGGGTTGGTGCGCTGACCCGAGGCCAACAGCCGGGTTTCGATCCATTCACCACCCCGGCGGATATTCTGAGCGTGCAGCACGGACCAGATATCATCCTCGGACGTTGTGCCCAACGGGACATTGGCACGGGTGAAATCCTCCATATCCTGCACCGCAATTTCGCAGGCGTGGCTGGCACAGCGCATTGCCAGAATCTCATCCTGGCCTTTGACAGACCGGGCTTTTTCGGTGATCTCTTCGCCTTGCATGACCTCCAACCCCTGCGCCTCGAGCGCGCGCAACCCGTGCACCATCAGTTTATCAACCGCCAGACGGGTGTTGCCGGGGCAGTGTTCAGCCATCAGCGTGCGGATTTCGTTTGAGAACACATCGGCCTGGGCTTCGATCTTATCGCCGCGCGAGAAATAGAACAGGTCGGCGCCATGGCGGGCTTCTCGTACCAGCGGGTTATAGTCGGTAATGAACGAGCAATTCTTGAAATCCCAGATCACCATATAGCCGTCGGCGCACAACAGGACAGCACGGTACATGTTATGCGAATTCCACAACTGCATATTGGTGGTGTCAGTAGCATAGCGAATATTCAGCGGATCAAACAACAACAATCCGCCATAACCGCGATCAACGATATGCTGGGTCAGTCGTTTCCAGCGGTGTTCGCGCATCCTGCCCAGGTCTGGCAGGATCAGCCCTGCAGCACTCCATTCGTCAAACGCCAGCTGGGTCGGCCCGATCTCAACCCGGTTATTGTCGTTAGGTGAGCCGTCGCCCAATGTAGCACCCCGGTTCGGGTCGATCTTGCGGGTGTCGCGATAGTGGCTGGTCATTGGCAGGATCCTTAGGTTGGCTGGGCTTATCGTGGCAGATGTCACCTGCTTAAAAGGTCAGAATGCGAATTTATCCTGTCGTTTTTGACCGACAAGTCGCAGACAATGACGGGCGCGGGTGCTAAACCAGCCTTATGAAACCAATTTTACAAACTTCTTTGCCTTATGATATCTGGGCGCCCCGGAGCTTGCCGGGCGTGGCACCTTTGGACCTGGATGACTGGCTGATCCGGGACGAGGCGTTTGCCGGGCAGATGGCCACGCGGGATCACTTGTTGCAAACGCGCCGGGGTCAGGTGTTACAGATGGACGAACTGGCCCGTGCCCCGGCGGTTGAACTGTTGGAGATGGTGTTGAGGCTTGCCTGGCCAGAGGGAGGCGCGCAGATCATGCGTTCCGATGGGGTTGAGGTGGTTGTTAATCGGGACGATCCGCTGGGTACGCTGTGCCGACTGGTACAGGAAGATTTCTGCATCCTGCAAAAACAGGGGGATCAGCATGTATTGACTGGCGCGATTTTGTGTTTTCCGGCCAGTTGGCAGCTGGCCGAGAAGTTCATGGCGCCGTTGGTTGGCATCCACGACCCCGTAGCTGAATATGACGCGCAACTGGCGACGCGGGTTCAACGGTTGTTTGACGGGGTCAAACCGGGCCGTCCCCTGTGGCGATTTAATGCGCTTTGGTATGACGATCCGACGTTGTTTCAACCGCGCAGCACGCATGAGCGGCGCACGGCGGAGGATGCGGGCAAGGCCGCGTATCTGCGTAGTGAAAAGCAGTCAATCCTGCGCCTGCCTGAAACCGGCGCGGTGGTATTTTCGATCCATACATTCGTTCTTGACCAGGCGTCGGTTCAGCCATCCAGCCGTTGAAATGAGCCCCCGGAACGATCTCCCGGGGCGCTAAAATCGTTAAAGCGGCAGGTAGGAAACCGCATTGGCCAATGCGCCGGTGCTTTGCAACATGACCAAAAGGCCGGTCAGCGACAGGACATTTGTGTTCAGGCGAAAATCTTCACCCCGGGCCAGGTTTACAGCGACCATGGACAAAGCCACCGGCGCGCTTAGGAAACCGACCATGCCGGTCATTCCCCAGGTTGCCAGACGCTGAATATCGCTCGCAGCCTGATCCTCTTTTGATGGCATGTCGATCACATTCGGATGTGGACACACACGGTACGCCAGCGACAGGGCCTCTTCATCGGTCAGTTCAACCATTCCGAATTTACCTTCATCCGAGCCAAAACCGGCATAGGTATCAAACCGCTTGGCCAGCCGTTCTTCGGTTTCTTCGATCGAATAGAACGGTGCGTCCGTCACGGCGCACTTTGCATTAAGCACTTCCTGACGCCCGAGAACCCGTCGCGGTGACACGTTCGAAAACGCGCCAAGAAACTGGCTCATCGTCAATACCGTGTCTGATGCCAGCCATTCCACCGACCTGGCGGCATAAGCATCGACCATTCGGAACATCATCACCACCAGGATCAGTTCGGAAATATCCTTGTCATCGCGACCGGGTTCAACCGGGCACAGTTCAATTACCAGGCGCTGCAAGGATGCGGCATCAGTTTGCGCCGTTGTTGCCCCAAACACCGGTTTGAGGTGCAGATGGATGAGGTAGTGGTTGGCCATGATGCGCGATTGCGTCTGATTCAGAATGCTTTGGCGTTCCACCGAGTGGCCGTAGTCCTCAAGTGTTGCCGTAGTGATCCGGGTGAACCGATCAAGCGCCTGATCAGAATCACCGAAAAACGTGATGGCACCATGATATCTGCCTGTTATGTTCCCTGTATGGGGCATTTTCTGGCTCCTTTTCGAACCTTTGTTGCTGCAACTGAAGGATTATTAAGGAAATTGGGTGAAACTGTGTCGCAATCGGCATGAATTGTGGACAATCTTAAGGATTTCACAGGATTTTAGCCTAATTTGCCTGCGCCTTGGCGCTAAGTTGCAGTCGTAAGGCGGCGCTCAGGCCTTGATACGGCGCAATCGAGGCGGGTTTCAAAATGATACGCTGGAATCAGTCGTCGATCCGGGCCGCCATGATGGCAATGGCCTTTTGGTAGACGGTCGCGGCATTCCACTGTTTGATCACTTTGAAATTCGGCTGACCCGGTTGATAGCCTTTGCCGCGTTTCCAACCCTTTTGGCGCAGGAAATTGGCGGTCGAGGCCAGCGCGTCGGTCATATCATAGAAATCCACCTTGCCGTCGCCGGTCGCATCGACGCCATAAGTGATGGCATTGCCGGGCAGAAACTGGGTATGGCCCAATTCTCCGTGGCGTGCGCCCAGGGTGGCGCTGGACAGGGTGCCGCGGTCCACTAGTTTCAACGCACCGATGGCGTGGGGCACAAAGAAATCCGAACGGCGGCAGTCATAGGCCAGGGTGGTAATGGCCGAGACAATCGGGCTGTCGCCCATAAAGTGGCCAAAGGCGGTTTCCATGCCATGCAACGAAATTATTACCCCGGCCGGGACACCGTATTGCTTTTCCAGACTGGCGTAAAAGGCAGGGTTACGCGCCTTGCGCTTGCGTCCACGGGCAACAATTGTTGAAGCCCCGCGAATTTGCATGAACTTATCAAGGGTATAGCGAAAGCTTTTCTGGTTACGGTCCGCGCCAATGGTTTTATGCGCATATTGCGCCTGGGCCAATGCCTGAAGCCCGCGCCGTTTGACCCCGGCGCGTTTGGCCTCGCGGGCGAATTCGCCTTTCCAGGCCTCAAACCCCGAGGAGGTATTGCCACAAGTGGCGGCGGTGGATGTTGTCGCCACTAAGACGCTCAGAAGTGCGGATACGAACAATTTACCAATCATTTTACCGATCTCTCACTGTAATTCATTCAAAACTTATCCCGAAGCGTCCGGTTTGCCAAAGCAATTTCCACCCTGAAAACCCCTGAAAATGAACAAGGGCACCCTAAACGGGTGCCCTCGCATTCTTCGTAGGATGGGTTTTCAACCCATCACCCGCCTCAGCTGGAATAATACATCCCATATTCCACTGGATGCGGCGTATGCTCATAGGTTTCGATCTCTTCCATCTTGAGCGCGATATAGCCCTCGATCTGATCGCGGGTGAACACATCGCCCGCCAGCAGAAAGTCCATACCGGCCTCAAGCTCTTCCAATGCCTCGCGCAAAGAACCGCAAACGGTTGGGATATCGGCCAGCTCTTCAGCAGGCAGATCGTACAGGTTCTTATCCATCGCCTCGCCCGGATCAATCTTGTTCTTGATCCCGTCAAGCCCGGCCATCAACAGGGCGGCAAAACACAGGTAAGGGTTGGCGATGGGGTCAGGAAAGCGCGCCTCGACCCGCTTGGCATTGGGCGATTCCGACCATGGAATACGAATGCAGCCTGACCGGTTACGCGCCGAATAAGCCCGCAGAACCGGCGCTTCAAAGCCGGGGATCAGGCGCTTATAGCTGTTGGTGCCCGGATTGGTGAAAGCGTTCAGTGCCTTGGCGTGCTTTAGAATGCCGCCAATGAAATACAGCGCCTCGTTCGACAGGTCGGCGTATTTGTCACCGGCAAACAGCGGCTTGCCCTCTTTCCAGATCGACATGTTCACATGCATGCCCGAGCCGTTGTCACCGGCAATCGGTTTCGGCATGAACGTCGCCGA
>DAOUQK010000280.1 GCA_030625695.1 Paracoccaceae bacterium
CGCTTTCCCAAGCGTGCAAATAAACGCACTCGTATTTCATTGATCGCCAGAGCCGCTCGATAAAGATATTATCAAGGAAACGGCCTTTGCCATCCATAGAAATCCGGATGCCCGAGCGACGTAATCGATCCGTCCAAACAAATGATGTGAACTGGCTGCCCTGATCCGTATTCATGATCTTGGGCGGCCCGAACTTGTGGATTGCTTCATTCAGGGCCTCTAACGCGACTTTGGCCTTAAACTCTGGATGGTGTGTTTTCGTTTCGACATCGTCAATCTCCTTTGTATTGAAGATCAACAGGCAACAAATTGAAGCTTACGTCAGTGTCCGAATTTCGGGGGGTAGCCCAGCACCATCCACTTAAAGTAAGTTCCTTTTCTCAGTGTTATCACCTCCAGTCACCGCAAGGGCTTGCGGTTCATTACAGTTAAGGTGATCTTCTTAAGACAGAGTTAAGCTATTGTGCTTGATGGATCGTCAGGCGCTACCAGTCGATAAACTCTTCAAATTCCTGAACTTTTGTCACCCACAGCCCCATAATACCGGCAAAGTCATCACCAGTCAGGCCGGAGCTCCCGAGGAAGATATCATGCTCGATCCGCGCACTTCCGCCTTCTGAGATATAGGCGCGGGCAAAGCGGTTATTGGCGTTCCATTCGTTCATTTTGGACATCCGCACGCCGCCTTCGGCCTTATAACCGGAAAACAGCTGAATTTCGGTGCATCTGGCGTTATCGCGGCAGCCGTAGAAATAAATCGGCACTGATGTCCCGTAATAATCCACCTTGATCTTGGGATCGCCAACATCGTCTGTACCCAGGGTGTATTCCATCTCCTCGGCGTCAAAGAAGCGGGCAAGGCTTTCAGGGTCTCTGCCGATAATTTGCTCAGCGTGGCCCATCTGCGGAAACAGGAATGTTGCAGCCATCAGCGCAGTTGAAAGTACTTTCATAGTCAATCTCCAATTTTTGATGACCTCAGGCTAAAGCGACAATGCCCATCGCACAAGCCTAAGCCGTCAGGCTTTTGTGACATTGCCCATTGGCAAGCCCCGCATGGCAATGGCATTGCGCGTATCTATCACCGGAATGCCCAGCCCCACCAAAGCGGCATAGTCGATGGCATCATGGTCGGTTGATATCAAAATCGCATCGTACCCGCCGGATGCCACATCCTTCATGGCAACAGATTTACGGCCCAACAGATGCGGGTATTCGCGCAAAACCGGGATCGCGTCGATGTGGGGATCAAGATAATCAACCTCAGCACCCTGCGTCTGCATCATATCCAATAACCGGACCGATGGGCTTTCCCGCATGTCCGGCACGTTCTTTTTGTAACTGATGCCAACGATCAGCACTTTTGAGCGCGACAGGCCCTTACCGGAATGACGGTCCAAGGCTTCGCGCAGGCGGGCCACGACATAGTCGGGCATGGCGACATTGATCTCGCCCGCCAGTTCGATAAACCTTGTGCGCACGCCATATTCCTGCGCTTTCCAGGTCAGATAGAACGGATCAATCGGGATGCAATGACCACCGAGACCCGGCCCCGGGTAAAACGGCATAAAGCCAAACGGTTTGGTAGCGGCGCCATCAATCACCTCCCACACATCAATGCCCATCGCCTGGTAGATCACTTTCAGCTCGTTCACGAGGGCGATGTTGACTGCGCGGAATATGTTCTCAGTGATCTTCACCGCCTCGGCAACGCGGGTTGATGACACGGCCACCACTTTATCGACCACATGTGAATAGAACGCCGTCGCCAGCCGCCCGGCATCGTGTGAATCGCCGCCAACGATCTTTGGAATGCTACTGGTCGAAAAATCCTTGTTGCCCGGATCTTCGCGCTCCGGACTGAAGGCGACCCAAAAATCCTGATCGGCGCCAAGGCCATTTCCGGCCAGAATGGGCGTCAGAACCTCGTCCGTCGTGCCCGGAAATGTGGTCGATTCCAGCACCACAAGCGTGCCTGTGGTCATATTGGTGGCAATCGTCCGGGCGGTCTGTTCAACAAATGACAGGTCCGGCTCGCGGTGGCGGGTCAGTGGTGTCGGCACACAGATAACGATGACATCACAGGTTGACAGAACGGTAAAATCATCCGTCCACGACACCCGGCCAAAATCCGTGACACCTGCCATCGCCTCGTCCGATACCGCGTCGATATAGCTTTCGCCGCGGTCCAGCTTAACGATCTTGGTCTTGTCCGTATCAAACCCCACCACTTGGAAACCACGCGCGGCGACCGTCACCGCAAGCGGCAGGCCAACATAGCCCAACCCGATGATACCCACAGTCGCGCTTTGATCTTCCAGCGCATTGAAAAGCGTCTGCGCAGGGCCTGTCTCTGTATTCATGGGTCTACTCTAACTTGGGAAATTCTTCACGTTTGCAAGAATAATCCTGTAACCGGCGATTTGCCAGCCGAACAAACGCTCGTGTGATCAGATGGCTGCTATGCCACCATCATCTCGGCCTTCTTCAGATCAACCGACACCAGTTGCGACACCCCTTGTTCGGCCATTGTCACGCCAAACAGACGGTCCATTCGCGCCATCGTCACCGCGTGGTGGGTGATGATCAGGAACCGTGTATCAGTCTGACGACACATTTCATCCAACAGGTCACAGAACCGCGTGACATTGGCGTCATCCAACGGCGCGTCGACCTCGTCCAGCACACAAATCGGCGCCGGATTGGCAAGGAACACGCCAAAGATCAACGCTAGGGCGGTCAACGTCTGTTCGCCACCGCTCAGCAGCGAAAGCGTGCTGAGTTTCTTGCCCGGAGGCTGGCACATAATCTCAAGCCCGGCTTCAAGTGGGTCGTCGCTCTCAACCATCACCAGATTGGCCTCGCCGCCGCCAAACAGATGGGTGAACAGCAGGGCAAAGTTGATGTTGACCTGCTCAAACGCGGTCAAAAGCCGCTCGCGCCCTTCGCGGTTCAACCCGGAAATACCACTTCGCAGGGTTTGGATCGCTTCCATCAGGTCGTTCTTTTCGCGCGCCAGGGTATCATGCTCTTCGCGCACGTCCTCGGCGTCTTCTTCGGCCCGCAGGTTCACAGCCCCCAGCGCGTCGCGCTGGCGTTTGTGGCGGTTGACTTCGGCCTCAAGCGTATGCGCCACAGGCATATCCTCGGGCGAGACCTCCAGTTGGTTCAGCAATTGATTCGGGGTCAGTTGCTGGTCTTCGGCGATCCGCTCAGCAGCCTGCACTACACCTTCGCGCGTCGCTTCGCTGCGCGCTTGCGCCCCGGCGCGCGCTTCGCGCGACTCCGAGGCCAGACGCTCCGCGTCCCGTTCATTCTGAACCGCAGTTCGCTGCGCGGCTTCGCCTTGGCTCAGTTGATCGGTGGCCTCGGCGCGGCGCGCCTCGGCTTTGGTGATTGTCTGCGCGAGCTCCGCTCGCTGGGTTGATATCTGGTTGGGAACAGTCTTCGCTTCGCTCAGTTCCTGTTCCGACGCGGTCTTGCGTCCGGCAAGTTCGCCAATCCGGGTTTCGGCCGTTTCCAACCGGTGCCGCCAGCCGCTGAGTTCTTTGGTCACTTGCTGCGACCGCTTGGTACGGGCCTCGCCTTCGCGACGCAGTTCATCATGCGAAGATCGGTGTGTCAGCATGGTTATCCGCGCGGCTTCGACCGTTTGCTTGATGTCCTCAACTTCACCCCGAACATTGTCCAGATCATCCAGATCACCCAGCCCCTGTTCGGCCTCGGACAGTTGCGCACGCGCCGACATGGCATCCTCAAGGTGTCGGTTTACTGCCAGTTTCAAATTTTCAAGCCTACCTTGCGACAGGTTCCGCTCGGCCTCGGCCCGACTAAGGGCGCGGGCTGCATCTGCCATCTGCTGATCGGCATGACGGCGCGCCAGACGCGCGGCCTTATCGGCCTCGCTCACCTCAACCAATTGACGCGACAACAATTCATGCGCGCCTTTGGCCCCTTCGGCCCGTGCGCCAACCCGCTCCATTTCCTGCTTTAACGCCTCTAAACGGTTCAATTGTTCCAAACGCAGGGCCGCAGCACTTGGGGCGTCCTCGGCCCAGGCGCGAAAGCCGTCCCAGCGCCACAGATCGCCTTCAATGGACACCAGCCGTTGACCCGGCAACAGCGATGTCTGCAACCCGTTACCCGCGTCCCCGTCAACCAAGCCAATCTGGGCAATACGACGCCCCAATGCGTCAGGCCCCGAAACAAACATATCCAGTGGGGTCACGCCCTTAGGTAACGCCTGATCACTATCGTACCCCGGCACCGGCACCCATCCCGACGGCCCGTCCGCCGTCACCAATGGCGCGCGCAGATCATCGGCCAAAGCAGCGCCCAGCGCCTTTTCGTACCCCGCCATCACCTTCATCTGATCCAGCACCTGACCGCCCTCGGCGCCGTCGCGTGCCACCAGTCGCGCCAATGCTGCCATCTCGGCCCGCAACGCCCCGGCCTCGCCTTCGGCTTCGGACCTTTGCGCCCGCGCCTCGGCCTCTCGCGCCTGCGTATCAGCGCGGGCCTCATCCGCCGCGGCCAGATCAACCTCGGCCTGTTCAGCGGCCTGAACCGCTTTCACTTCCGCGCCTTTGGCCGCCTCGAAATCCTCTGCCGCCTTGTTCAGGGTCTGATGCGAGTCCTGTACGGCCGCCTGCGCCTTATCCGCCTCGCCCTGCGAACGGGCCAACGTCTTGCGACTGTCCTCCAACAAACGCTGCGCCGACTGATGCCGCGCCGCCAGACGCGCCACATCCTCGGTCACTTGTGACAAATGCCCTTCGCGGTCCTGCAAAACCGTCGCCGCGCGGCGCGCCTGTTCCGCGGCATCGTCCAGCTTGCCCTGATGGCCTTCATTTGCCTTGGTAAGCTCTGTTGCCTCCCAATCCAGCCGTTCGATTGTCTCGCCCGCGTCACGGTTCAATCCGGTTTCGCGCTCAATATCGTGGCCAAGCTGGTCAATCCGCCCGCT
>DAOUQK010000197.1 GCA_030625695.1 Paracoccaceae bacterium
ACCCCTGTGGCCACCTCCGATGACATAGCGGCCGAAACTGCCGCAGCACTGGCCGCGGCCAATGCTAATTCCGGGCAGGCACCGCTTCAGGCCAGCCCGTCAAACCCGGCACCGCAAAACAACATCGCGATATCGGATGAAAATGATTTTGGTGCTGTGTCAGGACGGCAAACCATTGCCAGCGACGCCGATAGAATTGCCAAAAACCGCGAGCAATATCAGGTAATTGCGCCCAAAACTGTACCAACACGGGGCGCAGGATCGCTCCCAAATATTGTTCAATACGCCCTGAACACCAGCAACCCGCGCGGCACCTCGGTCTATAGTCGCTCTGGCTTTAACGGTGCCTCAAAATCCGCCCGCAACTGCGCGCGGTTTGCCTCGCCCGATCAGGCACAAACCGAGTTTCTGTCGCAAGGTGGGCCGCAAAAGGACCGCAAAGGGCTGGACCCGGACGGCGATGGCTATGCCTGCACCTGGGACCCTGCCCCATTCCGCAAGGCAGCCGGAAACTAGGATAGTGACTGCCATCTGGCACGGCTCACCCAATTGCGGGCCGCGTCGTGACGGGCTTAAACCAACATTGATTGTGCTGCACTATACGGCCATGGCCAGTGCCGACGCCGCTTTGCAGCGGCTCTGCGACGCAAGCGCAGAAGTATCCGCGCATTATCTTATCGGTGGCGATGGCACAACCTGGCAAATGGTGGCCGAAGACAGGCGCGCCTGGCACGCCGGGGCCGGTGAATGGGGCGGTCAGAACGATATCAACTCGCGCTCGATTGGCATCGAGCTGGACAATCGCGGCGACCACCCGTTCAGCAATCCGCAAATGTGCGCCCTGGAACACCTGCTTGTCGGCATCATGACCCGCTGGGCCATTCCGGCGACTGGCGTTATCGGCCATTCTGACATGGCTCCGGGGCGCAAATGTGACCCCGGTGCGCGGTTTGACTGGCCCCGTCTGGCCCGTCAGGGGCTGGCAGATGGGACGCGTGGCACCCCTGCCCCAGATTACTTGCCTGATCGTTTGCCGGATTCGGCCAGATTCCGACAACTCGCAAACACAGCCGGTTTCACTGCCCCGGCATCCGATGCACACTTGCTGGATGCCGTACGACTGCGGCACCGCCCGTGGGGACACGGGTCGCTAAATTACCGAGACATGGCAATATTTTCAGATAGTTAGAGCGTGTTTTGTTTCATTGGGTTCATGCATTCATGTGGCAGGCCGAGGCAGAGTTTGAACTCCAAACGCGTTCGGCCTGCCATATGAATTCGATTTAACGCGACACGCTCTAAAGTGTTTCGCGTGGCTTCAGAACGGAATTTCGTCATCTTCGATCCCACTGGATGGGGCACCACCGCCACCGCCGCTATCGCCACCATATGACTGGCCCTGGCCGCCGCCTTGACCACCACCCTGCCCGCCATAGCTGTCACCGCCGCCGCCATAACCGCCGCCGCCACCTTCACCACGGGCATCCAGCATCACCAGGGTCGAACCGAACCCTTGTAGAACTATTTCGGTGGTATATTTATCCTGCCCGTTCTGATCCTGCCACTTGCGGGTCTGCAACTTGCCCTCAAGATAAACCTTCGACCCTTTTTTCAGGTACTGTTCAGCCACCCGCACCAGACCTTCACTGAAAATCGCCACCTGATGCCATTCGGTCTTTTCGCGCCGCTCACCGGTATTGCGATCTTTCCAGGTCTCGGACGTGGCAATCCGCAGATTGCACACTTTGCCGCCGTTCTGAAAACTGCGCACTTCCGGGTCGCGCCCCAGATTGCCGATAAGTGTGACTTTGTTGACTGAGCCCGCCATGTTGCGCCCTCCCCTCGTGAAATCCATTTTTTCTCCGCGAATCCCCAAGAATCCGCGCTCGCCCAAACCTATACGCATGGCGTCCGGGTTGAAACACATTACAGCCAACAGCGGGGTTTTGCCCACCACCCGGATCACACCACTGGAAATTGGACACCAATGTCTTTATACGGCCAGCAAGGACAGGCACGTAAGGCACTTCAACAATGAACAAAGCGTCGTTTATCGGCACAGTTTTTCTTGGCGTCACATTGGCCCTGCCAGTGATGAGCGCGGATGTTTTTGCAAGCCGCAACAAGCGCGCGCTGTTTGCGGCCAACTCCAAGTTTCTTGATAACCGGGCCGCGTCGCAATACGCCAACTCGACCCGCCTTCAGCCGCCTTCGGCCGTCGATACGGGGCGGGCTTTGCCGTACACCGGCAAATACCGCGGCGAATATATCAATATGGCCCGCGAAGCGGCGCGACGGCACAAAGTCCCGGAAGAGCTTTTCTTGCGTCTGGTGCAGCAGGAATCCGGCTGGAACCCCAACGCGGTGTCGAACAAAGGTGCCCTGGGTCTGGCCCAGTTGATGCCCGCCACGGCACGGCGCCTGCGGGTGGACCCAAGTGACCCGTCTGAAAACCTCGACGGCGGCGCACGGTATCTTGCACGCCAGTTCAAGCGTTTCAAATCCTGGCGTCTGGCACTGGCGGCGTACAACGCCGGGCCGGAAGCAGTGCGCAAATACGACGGGGTGCCGCCGTATGACGAGACTCGCAACTACGTGAAAATCATCTGGGGCAGCTAGGCCCGCTTGGGCTGCACGATCTGAGAATCTAAAGGGCATGATATCCTCTCAGGTCAGTATGTTGCATGTTCTTCGCCCGCCTGCCCATGTTGGGTTTTGTCCCAGAAAAATGGTTTGAACAGCACCTCAGCCAGCGCCTTATAGGCGGCAATAACCCCAAGCGGGAAATAGAACATCATGGTCGGCACATAGATCATCAGATGCCGCCGCCCGGGTCGCGATACAGCCGCAAGGCCGATGCAAATTCCCAAAACCTCGCTTGCCGCCAAGAGCAACGCGCCGGCGACAACCACGCCCTGAGGTACAATTTCAGTCACCGGGTGGCCGAACCCAAGCAGCACCAACCAGAACGACCACAAAACCGGTGCCAGCAGGAATTGCCCCAAAGTTCCCAGGAAAAACGCCTGAAAACCAAAGAACCGCCAGGCCCCCAGATCGCGCCACAATTGGCGGGGCCTTCGCATATGCACAAGATAGGTCACCATGAACCCCTTAAGCCACCGCGATCGTTGGCGAATCCACGGCCAGGCCCGGCAGTTGGCCTCTTCAAACGTCACCGTGTCGATCAATTCCGTGCGCCAACCTGCACGGCACAGGCGCACGCCAAGGTCGGCGTCTTCAGTGACATTATGGGCGTCCCAACCGCCCAGAGCCTCTAAGGCGTCGCGGCGAAAGAACAACGTGGTCCCGCCCAGCGGCACCACCAGCCCCATACGGGCAATTCCCGGCAGGACAATGCGAAACCAGCTGGAATATTCGATGGTAAAACAACGCGCCCGCCAATTGGTGCGCGGGTTGTAATAATCAAGGATACCTTGCAGGCACACCACATCGTCCGGGGCTGCATCAAATCGCGCCACTACCTGTTCAATCTGGTCCGGGACCGGGGCATCTTCGGCGTCCCAAACGCCGATAATTTCACCCTTGCAGAAATCCAGAGCATAATTCATCGCCCGAGGTTTGGTGGTCAACCCGCTGTAAGACGGCACCGCAATCATCCGCATCCATGACGGCAGGTCGGTGGTTTGCAAGGTCCGTTGCGTCAGCGTGTCATGCTCTTCCAATACCAGAACAACGTCCAGCAACGCCTTGGGATAGCTCAGTTTCCTTAAACGATGGATCAACGCTCCGGCAATTTCTGTTTCCCGGTAAAGTGGCACCAGGATCGAAACCTTGGGCAGCTTTACAGGTGCCTTGCCCGCGTAAGGTGGTGCGCGCGGCGCATTTAGGTAACTATGGCTGGACAGATGGGCGATAAATCCGGTCAGCTTCAACGTCATGAACAAGAATAGTGTTATGCCGGCAACGATACACAACACCGCCAGGGCCTCTAACGGTGCAAATATCACTGCGCTCAGCAGGATCAAAGCAGACACCGCCGTCAGAAATGGTCTGCGCGATGTCCAGGTCCGGCAACTGAACCGCTCTGCGACCCGGGTTTCGGCCTTTATTGCCAGCGGTTCGGCGAAATGGCGGGCTATGGCAGCGGTGATGGATGGCTCGGACGCCAGTACCGGTAAAAGCACAGGGTCATCAAGGTCATCGCGGTCCAACTCGGCCACAACCTCGGAAAACAAATCCGGACGAGAAGTGGCGATCAGCAGAGTTTGACCGATGCGTTTCCACGGGATAACCCGATGTTGAAGCCAAAATTCACTGCGCCTGAGCCCTGCCAGGACCGGATCGGGCGGTTCGGCCTTCAAATCAATCAACGGCAGCGCGTGCTGGCGCGACAAGGCGGCCAGAATATCCTTGTTTTCGGCAAACCCTTCGGCCACCAAGATTTCGCCCAACGGCGCATGCTGGCGGGCCTGCAATTGCAATGCCTGAAGCAGTTGCTGGTTGCTGATCACGCCTGATTTGACCAGATGACGCCCAAGCGGGAACCGTTTGCCCCGCAGAGCAATGACAGGTGCCGGGGTATGTGAGGCAGGTACCTGGCCCGATATCAGATCGGACAAGTCCCCCGCAGAGCGGCCCGTAATGGGCCCCGCGATAGGACGTTGGGCTATTAGGTGTTGGCTGTGGCGCGCCATTCAAACATCCGATATGAACAATACCGGATCAGAATGGTGGGAACAGGGTTAACACAATCCTAACAACTGGTTAACCGGCACAAATAAAGTGATGGATTACGCCATCTGACGCCGCGACATGGCGGCGGCAAAGCGTTCAAACAGATAGAAACTGTCTTGTGGGCCGGGGCTTGCCTCGGGGTGATGTTGTACTGACCAGACCGGCCGTCCATCGACGCGAATGCCACAGTTCGAGCCATCAAACAACGAACGGTGGGTTTCGACCACGCCTTCAGGCAGGCTCTGACCATCCACAGCAAACCCATGATTCATCGAGGTTATTTCGACCTTTCCGGTGTCCATATCCTTGACCGGATGGTTGGCGCCGTGATGGCCGTGGTTCATCTTGACGGTGCGCGCACCCAAAGCCAGCGCCAGCATCTGATGTCCCAGGCAAATGCCAAAAACCGGCAGGCTCTGATCCTCTAACAAAGTCTGGATCATCGGTACGGCGTATGCCCCCGTTGCCACCGGATCCCCCGGACCGTTGGACAGGAAAACCCCGTCCGGCATATGCGCCAATACGTCTTCGGCGGTTGCGGTGGCGGGCAAAACCGTCACATCGCAACCCGCCGAGGCCAGACAGCGCAGGATATTACGCTTGGCACCATAATCCACGGCCACCACTTTGAACTTGGCATCCTGTTGGCGCGGAAACCCGTCTGGCCAGGCCCAACGCATTTCGTCCCAGCGATAGGATTGCGCGCAGGTCACTTCACGCGCCAGATCCATCCCTTCCAGCCCGGCAAAGGCGCGGGCAGCAGCCACCAGCGCTTCAACGTCGAAATTGCCGTCCGGGTCATGCGCCAGCGCCACATGCGGCGCGCCCTGCTGACGGATCACCCGGGTCAGACGCCGTGTATCAATGCCACCGATGGCAATGCGGCCAGTTGATGTCAGCCAGGTTTTCAGCGTTTCGGTACTGCGCCAGTTGCTGGGCGCGGTCGGGTCCCATTTAACCACCATCCCTGCCGCAACCGGATCACCGGTCTCGTCATCATCGGGGTTCACCCCGGTGTTGCCGATATGGGGGAATGTAAAGGTGACGATCTGCCCGGCATAAGACGGGTCAGTCATGATTTCCTGATACCCTGTCATGGCGGTGTTGAAACACAGTTCAGCCACCGCTTGCCCGGTGGCACCAAAGCCCATGCCGTAAAACAATGTACCATCGGCAAGGGCCAGACAGGCGGTTGGGTTGGGGGAAACGGATTGGGTCATGGTGCGACTCTCATACAGGCAAACTGATGGACGTTTAAGGCGTGCGCATAGTCTGGTCAAGCATGCAGATAATTAACGGTATTGTTTGTTTTCAACAACTTAAGCAATATTACATCCGCTTGTGCCCTGCCATTTCTTTCGTTACTGTCGGGGTTTCTTACGCCATGGGGATGGAAAACAACGAATGGACATGCGCACACGGGTCACTACGGCCCTGAAACAGGCGATGAAGGACAAGGCCGTGGCCCGGCTGGCGACTTTGCGGCTGATCACTGCCGCGATCAAGGATCAAGAGATCGCGGCACGGGGATCTGGTGGCAGCGAAACCATCAGCGACGCCGAAATTCTGACAATCATGAGCAAGATGACCAAGCAACGTCAGGAATCCGCGCGGGTTTACGAAGAAGGCAACCGTCTTGATCTTGCGGAACGCGAGTTGGAAGAGATCGGCGTGATCGAAGAATTCCTGCCGCGTCAGATGGAAAGCGACGAAGTAAGTGCCGCGATCCTCAAGGCGGTCGAAGCCACCGGGGCCGGGTCAATCCGCGACATGGGCAAGGTGATGGGCGTGCTGAAAGGCAAATACACCGGGCAGATGGATTTCTCCAAAGTCGGCCCGTTGGTCAAGGATCAGCTTTGTTCGTCCGCCGGTGATTGCTAAGCTCTAAAGGCCCAAGCGGCGAAATACCTTCGGCAGAACCTCGGGTATATCTTCGGCGATCAACCCGGGCCCAAATTCCAGCGCGCATTCCACATGCAGCCAGGCCGCGGTCTCTGCTGCCTGAAACGGCGCATAGCCACGCGCCATCAGCCCAGTGATAAAGCCTGCCAGAACATCGCCCGACCCTGCGGTGGCCAGCCAGGGGGCGGCGCGTTCATAATGGGCTGAGTTGATCGAACAGCGCCCATGTTGGTCGGCAATCACCGTATCGGCCCCTTTGAACAACACAGTACAGCCCGCACGTTTGGCCGCATCCCGCGTGGCGTCAACCTTGGAATAAGCCGGGCCGCTGGTCGGGTCTTCGCTCAGCCGCTTGGCAATATCCGGAAACAACCGGGAAAATTCACCACCATGCGGGGTCAACACGCAACCATCATGCAGCATGGCAAACAACCCCGCCGGATCATCGCCATAAGCACTAAGCGCATCCGCATCCAAAACCGTAGGGTGGGGTTTCACCCCACCTAACGCCACCGGCACCAA
>DAOUQK010000298.1 GCA_030625695.1 Paracoccaceae bacterium
CCCGGATCGACCGCCGCGTGCGCGCGGGGTATGCGGCGGCGCTGGCCGGGGATGAACGGCTGCAATGGCAGGATCGCGGCTGGTGGCTGGTCTGGCCCGCGGCGTTGATGGCGCTGCTGTGGTTCCGGCGCGGCTGGACCATGCGCTGGGCCTTGGTGGCCATGCTGGGGCTGACCATGCCGGGTACGGCGCGGGCGGATGGGTGGTCTGAGACATGGCTCGGCTGGTTTGTCACGCCGGATCAACGGGGACAGATTGCATTCAATAACAAAGAGTTCGCGCGCGCAAGTGATCTGTTTGAAGACCCTTACCGGCGCGAAATCTCTATGATGAAAGCCGGGCAATACGCCGAAGCCGCCGAGGTTCTTGCCCGGCTGGATACGTCCAAATCCGCCTTTGCCCAGGCCTATGCGCATATTCGCAACCGCCAATACCGCCCGGCGATCAAAGCCTACGAGACGGCGTTGAAACGCCAGCCCGATTACCCAGAGGCCGAGGCCAACCTGGAAATCTCCCGCGCCATTCTGGTTTACGTCGAAGGTGCACGCGAAGCATCGGACACCGGCGAAGACAACGGCATCGACGCGGATGACGTGGTGTTCGACAATGAAGAAGCGCGCGGGGCCGAAACGCAAGTCGAGGCGGCAACAGAGGAAGGCGCGCCGCTGACGGCAGAACAATGGATGTCGAGCATCGACACCGATATGGGGGATTTCCTACGCTCGCGATTTCTGTTGGATAACAAGGGACACAACCCATGATTCGCTGGTTGTTGATCGCTGTCTTACTGGCACCGTTTGCCGCCCACGCCCAGGGCGAACCGCGCCTAGAAATCGACTTACCCAAAGGTGAGGTGATCGTCGGGCAACCGGTGACTATGCGACTGAAACTGCTGGTGCCCACCTGGATGCCCAAACCGCCGGTCTGGCCAACGCTTGAGGTGCCGTCGTTATTGGTGCGCCTGCCAGAACGGGCCAGCACGCCGGTGTCCGAGATCATCGAGGGCGAAACATGGTCCGGTATTTCACGCGCCTACCGGCTATATCCGCTTGAGGTGGGGGGGTATAAAATCCCGGCGCAAAAGCTGATCGTGACTTACGCCGATCCCGGCAAGCCCGACCCGATTGTCGCCGAACTGACGCTGGAACCAATCCGGTTCAGCGCAGGTCTGCCCAAGGGGGCAGAAGGGCTGAGCCCGCCCATTGTGGCCAGAGGTCTGACGCTTGAACAACAGGTGATTGGCGGGCCGGACTTGATGGTTGGCGATGCGGTGACCCGCAGTATCACGGTCAGCATCGAGGGCACCACACCGATCCTTTTGCCGGATTTGATGCCCGAACTGTTGGTGAATACCGCGCCTGCCCCGTTACGCGCCTACCCCAAGGAGCCGGTTGTCACCGAGACAGAAACGCGCGGGGTCTTGTCGGGAAACCGCACCGACTCCACCACATATGTGGCGCAGGCTGGCGGTGATCTGAAGCTGGCACCGATCAGTCTGAGCTGGTTCAATCTGGACAGCGGCCAGGTTGAAAGCCTTGAATCGAGCGAAATCACGCTCAGCATTACCGCGCCACCGCCGCCGCCGCCGGGGGTTGCGGACTATGCGCGCTGGACGGCGATGGCCCTGGCGGGGATTGGAATGATCTGGGCGATTATGCGGTTAATCTGGCCGCGGTTGCGCCACCTGCTGACACGGGTGGCCAGGGCTTGGCAGGCATCAGAAGTTTTTGCGCATCGTCGTGTTATACGTGCGATAAGGGCGCGGGATTTGAATGCAACGCTTACAGCATTGGACCAGTGGGCGGTTTTCTACCGGGATGTGGACCAGCCGTCGCAGAACGCCATTGCGAAGGCACTGGCACGGGCCGGGGCCGAGACTTATGGATCTCAAGGTACGCGTGCCGGGATAACGGGTTGGGCCAATACGGCACGTGCCTATTCCGAACTGCGAGCAAGGAATCTTGATCTGTGCAGAATGCACAGGGAAAGCAGCTACTTACCTGACCTCAACCCTTCCGGCGGCAAGTTTGGCCTATGAACTTAATCTGCTGAGGTGTATTGGTTCCGGTATCGAAATATAAGTTTCGAGTTACAGCCAATAATTAATGAGGTGTTCTCTTATGCGTTTGTTTTCCAAAGGCATCGGCCTGATCAGTGGCGCGCTTACCGCGACCGTGATCAGTGCGACGGCAGTGTTTGCCGCCGGTGACAAGCCGAATATTCTGGTGATCTGGGGCGATGATATCGGCCAGTCCAATATCTCGGCTTATACGATGGGCGTTATGGGCTATCAAACGCCCAATATCGACCGCGTCGCCAACGAAGGCATGATTTTCACGGATTATTATGGCGAGCAGTCCTGTACCGCCGGACGGTCGTCTTACATTACGGGCCAGTCGGTGTTCCGCACCGGGCTTTCCAAAGTGGGCCTGCCTGGTGCCAAGGAAGGCATGCAAATCGAGGACCCGACCATTGCCGGATTGCTCAAGGCCGAAGGCTATGCCACCGGTCAGTTTGGCAAGAACCATCTGGGTGATCAGGATCACATGCTGCCGACAAACCACGGGTTTGATGAGTTTTTTGGCAATCTCTATCACCTCAATGCCGAAGAAGAGCCGGAGAACGAAGATTACCCGACCAACCCTGAATTCCGCGAGCGGTTCGGCCCGCGTGGGGTGATCAAGTCCTCGGCTGACGGGACCATAGAAGACACTGGCCCGCTGACCAAGAAGCGTATGGAAACCGTGGATGACGAAACCTCTGCTGCCGCTCTCGATTTCATCAGGCGCAAGAATGACGAAGGTGTGCCGTGGTTTGTCTGGTGGTCCGGCACTCGGATGCATTTCCGCACCCATGTAGCTGATGATCGCCGCAACCCCGGCAATGACGAATACACCGACGGCATGCTGGAACATGACATGCATATCGGTCTGTTCCTTGACCTGCTGGACGAGTTGGGAATAGCCGACAACACAATCGTGCACTATTCGACCGACAACGGCCCACATATGAACACCTGGCCGGATGCGGCGATGACACCGTTCCGGGGTGAAAAGAACACCAACTGGGAAGGTGGTTGGCGGGTGCCGTCGATGGTGCGCTGGCCCGGTCAAATCGAAGCCGGCTCGATCAGCAACGAGATCATGCACCATATGGACTGGCTGCCCACATATCTGGCCGTGGCCGGGAAATCGGACATCAAAGAGCAGTTGAAGGCCGGTGGTGTTCAGGCGATCGGGCGCGAATACAAGGTCCATCTGGATGGCTATAACTTCCTGCCTTACCTGACCGGTGAAGCGGAAGGGGGACCGCGTCACGAGATATTCTACTTCTCGGATGATGGCGACCTGACAGCGTTGCGGTATGACGACTGGAAGGCGATTTTCCTGGAGCATCGTTTTCCGCAGACCTTGCAGGCCTGGGCCGAGCCATGGACCGAGCTTCGCATTCCGCTGCTGTTCAACTTGCGCCGTGATCCTTATGAACGTGCAAACATTACTTCGAACACTTATTGGGACTGGTATATCGACCGGGTTTATCTGTTGCTGCCCGCAGCAGAATATGTCGGTCAGTTCCTGGGAACGTTCGAAGAGTTCCCGCCACGCCAGAAACCCGGCAGCTTCACAATTGGTGACGCCAAGGACAAGATTTTTGCACAGATCGGGTCAAAATAGGTTGACTGACCTCAGGCCTCTGGCCCACTGCACTTGTGGTGGGCCTTTATTTCATTTTTCTGCCGAAGTGCCCAGGTATGCTCATCAGTAAAGGGTTTGCAACTTGCGCGATTGCCCTTGCTCAATATTTAATAGGGCGCAGTCAAACCGATGCGAACTGGTCTCTACAAGGACAGCGTGAGGCTTTGTCACGTTAACTCAGAAGAACGAAAATGCTGACGTAGCCCCAGATCAAGCAGCCACAATTTCGGACCATTCAGCGAACGCCATGGCGCGGGTTTGATGGAGAGTTCGGCGGGAGATCAGATGGCGTTGCAAATTGAAATGGTTGTAGATTGCATCGTGGACGGACAGAAATCGCTGCATTGATCCGGGTGATTTGAACCGTCCCATTCGCCGTTCTCGTCGGCGCGTTGGCTGATGCGTAACTTCTGCCCGATTGTTTAATCTACCACCTGTGACATGAAGGTGCCCCAAGCCCAGTTCCCGAAGCGCCGCAGAATAAGAGCCCAGTTTGTCGGTGACAATCTCATTAGGAATGTAGCCCTGCTTTTTCAGGAGCTTCCTCATAAATTTAAGGGCTGCGCATTTGTTTCGGCGAGATTGGGCCAAGACCTCAAGAACCTCGCCTTCATTATCAACCGTGCGCCACAGATATGTCCGCTTGCCACAAATACGAACGAAAACTTCGTCAAGATGCCAGGTTCCTGACGGCTGAGCACGGCGGGATCGTACCCTGGCAGCGATCCTCGCTCCAAACTTCAAAACCCATCGGCGGATCGTTTC
>DAOUQK010000185.1 GCA_030625695.1 Paracoccaceae bacterium
TGTTTGCTTAGTCCCTCAGTGAGGGCCTTAACAGGACGTCCTTTCCAAAGCTCCGAACGGTCGATCAGCACCAGCCCACGCTGGCCCGGCGTCGTCGGTTTATACGACTTGAGTGCCATGCTTTCTGTCTTCCGTTTAGCAGTGCGCGAGTTTTCCCGCGCTATGTTTGGAGGCCCCCATCGGGGACCAAAGATATAGGGCCCCGAAGGTCCCCGGTCGAAAAGTAACAGGCCCCAGAACGAATCTGAGGCCGTGACTGGTGCGGACTATCAGGGTTGGAAGGAGGTGTCTATGGCGAAGAATACCTCAGCGCGAAACAGTTTGCGCAAGATGGAAAACAAAAAGAATTTTGAAAATTCGCCTTGCTAACCTATATATAGTAAAGGTAGATGCCCGCCATCGTATCATGAACCGATCACAGGCGTTGCAGCGCCCTTATGACGGATAACTCCGACAATGGGATACAACGTGTTCCCAGCGTCCACGCCGGAACCGGTAATATGAGCAAACACATACCGGTTTCGGCCAACAACATGTCGCCATTGGATTTCTCCTTTTTCACGATCACAGAGCTGGGCTCTGCTCCCATGAAAACCCCTCATAGGTCTTCACCTTAGAAGCCAAGAAGGAAGGAAATAATGATGACGGGCATCTGGTTGGCAGAAAACACTTTTACGTCGAAAACGTCAAGCGGTTAACCACTTAAGCGCGTACAACACTAACCGCTTGTTAAGCAATGACTGCAATATTATGTACACAACATGAAGGTCACAAATTTTTTTCTTTGCTCTACGGCTATGTCGTGCAATCCTAAAGGAATAGGGAGGTAAGATATGAACATTCCAGAAAATGTGCGAAAACACTTGGAAAAGACAGTATCTGAGGCTTTTCCTGACGAACGAGTAACAGACATACGCGTTGAAGACGTGACCGTGGACGTAGATGCTGGTGAGATACGAATAACCCTGATCGTTAGCACTACAGTGGACCCCACCAAATTTGCTGAAGGTTACTTTGGGCTAACCGGCAAAATTCGGCGCTCGTTAGCCGAAAATGACGCCAAATGGGGAAGGTTCTTCCCTGTTATTACGCCTTCTATCGGACAAGAGGTTCATGCCTGACGAACAACTGGCGGAAAGCTTAATCGAAACAGCGAAGAAGTTGTTGCCTGAGGGTGATGCCGAAATCACCCAAGCGGATTTGAGGCGAGCAATAAGCACTGCTTACTATGCGGTTTTCCATGCTCTTGCACGCGTTTCTGCCAACAGTTTGGTTGGAGATGACAAACTCACAAGGCCCAACAAAGCCTGGGTCGAAGTCTATCGTGGTCTGGCGCATGGCTCCTGTAAGGACGCCTGCGGAAAGGCGAAGTCG
The DNA here is from genome assembly GCA_030625695.1 of Paracoccaceae bacterium. Lineage (GTDB taxonomy): Bacteria > Pseudomonadota > Alphaproteobacteria > Rhodobacterales > Rhodobacteraceae > NVQY01. Next base: position 1,375 of record DAOUQK010000185.1, read on the forward strand.
ATTGGTTTCCCCGCTGAAATTGAAGGTTTTTCAGATAATTTCATTCAGTTACAAGTAGCACGAAAACGAGTAGATTATGATCCGACTTGTCGCCCCACTGCGGAAGAAGCCCGCCAATGGGTGGCAATTGCCGAAGTCAGCACCAACAAATTGAGGTCTGCTGACAGAAAGGACAAAATTGCTTTTGCAACATGGGTACTCATTACAAGTCCAGGTGCTTCACTAGCTCGGAGCGCGGTTAGAGATAATGTTGGCCCAAGACTCGGGACGCCTGGGGGGTAGGCGTAATCTACCATCCATTCCGTTTGGCTTGAGACTTTCTTTCAATTTCCATGTACCGTCAACTCGCAGCCATAAGTCATGTTTAGCACAAAAGGCCCCCGCAATCGCGAGGGCCTTTCAATTCTTAATCCAAACCCGATCAAAGACCGGTGGATACGTCGATCGTGTTGCCCTCTTCCAGGGTAACATAGGCCTTTTTCACGTCCTTGCGACGGCCCAACTGGCCGCGAAAGCGCTTGGATTTGCCTTTGGTGATCGTCGTGTTGACCGCCTTCACCTTGACACCAAACAGCGATTCAATCGCTTGCTTGATCTGCGGTTTGTTCGACTCCATCGCCACTTCAAACACCACAGCACCCGTTTCGGACGCCATTGTGGCCTTTTCGGTGATGATCGGCTTGCGGATCACATCGTAATGTTCAGCTTTCGTGCTCATTTCAACCGAGCCTCCAGTGCTTCGATACCCGCTTTGGTGATCACGAGAGTATCACGCTTGAGGATGTCATATACGTTTGCGCCCATTGTCGGCAGGATATCCAGACCTTCAATGTTGCGGGCCGCTTTCAGGAACGCCTCGTTGACGGTTGCCCCGTCAATCACCAGCGCGCGCTTCCAACCAAGGTTCTTCACCTGCTTGGCCAGTGCGGCTGTTTTGCCTTCGCTATCGGCGTTCTCGATCACCACCAGCTCGCCAGCTTTTGCCTTGGCACTCAGTGCGTGCTTAAGACCCAGCTTGCGGAACTTTTTGGTCAGCTCATGGCCGTGGCTGCGAACAACCGGGCCTTTATAGATACCACCACCGCGAAAGATTGGCGCCGAACGGGCACCGTGGCGTGCGCCGCCGGTTCCCTTTTGGCGATAGATCTTCTTGGTCGAGTATTTGACTTCAGAGCGGGTTTTGACCTTGTGGGTTCCGGCCTGCGCATTGTTACGCTGCCAGCGCACAACGCGGTGCAGGATGTCTGCGCGCGGCTCAAGCTCGAACATTTCGGCGCTCAGCTCGATACTGCCGGCATTTTTGCCGTCCAGATTGATTACATCAAGTTTCATGCTTCACCACCTTCCGCAGGCGCTTCTTCCGCAGGTGCGGGGGCGGCAGCAGATTTCAAACCAGCCGGAAATGGCAGACCCTCAGGGGCCTTCTTTTTCACAGCATCCTTGACCGTAACCCAGCCACCTTTGGAGCCGGGAACGGCGCCTTTGATGAACACCAAACCACGGTCAGCGTCGGTTTTGACGACTTCCAGGTTCTGGGTCGTCACACGGGCAGCGCCCATATGGCCGGCCATCTTCTTGCCTTTGAACACCTTGCCCGGATCCTGACACTGACCGGTCGAACCATGCGACCGGTGGCTGATCGAAACACCGTGTGTGGCGCGCAAGCCTTTAAAGTTCCAACGCTTCATGGCGCCGGCAAAGCCTTTACCAATCGAGGTGCCGGACACGTCAACCTTCTGACCTTCAAGGAAGTGTTCAGCGGAAATTTCCGCGCCCACGTCGATCAGGTTGTCGGCGCTGACGCGAAACTCGGCCACTTTACGCTTGGGCTCGACCTTGGCGGCGGCAAAATGCCCGCGCATGGCCTGACTGGTCCGCTTTACTTTGGCGGTGCCAGTACCCAATTGAACGGCGGTATAGCCGTGGGTGTCATTGGTGCGTTGCGCAACAACCTGCAGGTTGTCGAGCTGAAGAACGGTGACAGGTATCTGCCGTCCGTCGTCCATGAACAGCCGGGTCATGCCGACTTTTTTTGCGATAATTCCAGAGCGCATCTGAATATACCCTCCGTTTTAAGATTGCAGCTTGATCTCGACGTCCACACCAGCGGCCAGGTCGAGCTTCATCAGCGCGTCCACGGTCTGGGGGGTCGGATCAACGATGTCGAGAAGCCGCTTATGGGTGCGGATTTCGAACTGGTCACGGGATTTCTTGTCAACGTGCGGGCCGCGCAGAACGCAGAATTTTTCGATCTTGGTCGGCAGCGGGATCGGTCCACGTACTGTGGCGCCGGTCCGCTTGGCGGTGTTGACGATTTCCAGCGTGCTGGAATCCAGCACACGGTAGTCAAACGCCTTCAACCGGATACGGATGTTTTGGCTTTGCATTTCAGTCAGCCTTTCAAGGGCTTAAAGAGTTGATAGGAGGAACAGCGGACCACCCGCTGCCCCTCGTCGAACCCGAAGCGGTGCGCGCAATTGCACGCACCCTACGATAGTTTTACTCGATGATCTTGGACACAACGCCCGCACCAACGGTACGGCCACCTTCGCGGATCGCGAAACGCAGGCCGTTTTCCATGGCAATCGGAGCGATCAGTTCAACACCAAACGACACGTTGTCGCCGGGCATGACCATCTCGGTGCCTTCAGCCAGCTGAACCGTGCCAGTAATGTCCGTGGTACGGAAATAAAACTGAGGACGATAGTTGGCAAAGAACGGCGTGTGACGGCCACCCTCGTCTTTGGTCAGAATATAGGCTTCTGCCTCAAACTTGGTGTGTGGCTTAACCGAACCCGGCTTGCACAAAATCTGACCACGCTCAACGCTTTCGCGGTCCACGCCACGCAGCAATGCGCCGATGTTGTCGCCCGCCTCGCCGCGATCCAGCAGCTTGCGGAACATTTCAACGCCGGTACAGATGGTCTTAGTGGTGTCTTTGATGCCAACGATTTCAATCTCGTCGCCAACGTTAACAACGCCACGCTCAACCCGGCCGGTCACAACTGTGCCACGGCCAGAGATCGAGAATACATCTTCGATCGGCATCAGGAACGGCTGGTCGATGGCACGCTCTGGTGTTGGGATGAATTCATCCACAGTCTTCATCAGCGCGCGGATCGACTCTTCGCCAATCTTTTCATCGCGGCCTTCCATTGCCGCCAGGGCAGAACCCATGGTGACAGGAATGTCGTCGCCCGGATATTCGTACATATCCAACAACTCGCGGATTTCCATTTCAACCAGTTCAAGCAACTCGTCGTCGTCAACCTGATCAACTTTGTTCATGTAAACAACCATGGTCGGGATACCAACCTGGCGACCCAGCAGGATATGCTCGCGAGTCTGAGGCATTGGGCCGTCAGCGGCAGACACAACCAAAATTGCGCCGTCCATTTGAGCAGCACCAGTGATCATGTTCTTCACATAGTCAGCGTGGCCTGGGCAATCAACGTGAGCATAGTGACGTGCTTCGGTCTCATACTCGACGTGTGCGGTCGAGATGGTGATGCCGCGAGCTTTTTCCTCGGGGGCGCCGTCGATCTGGTCGTACGACTTGAAGTCACCAAAATACTTGGTGATTGCCGCTGTCAGCGTGGTTTTACCATGGTCGACGTGGCCGATTGTGCCGATGTTGACGTGTGGTTTATTACGTTCAAACTTTTCCTTAGCCATGGTGGCCTCCTATTATTTTGTCGTCGGATGGCGGGGTTAACCCCGCCCTACTGGTTGATGGGTAGGGCGGGGATTTCCCCGCCACCCGGTTAAGCGTATTTCGCTTGAATCTCTTCCGAGATGCTCTGCGGAATAGGATCGTAATGGTCGAACTGCATCGAGAAGTTGGCACGGCCCGATGACATGGACCGCAACGTATTGATATAGCCGAACATATTTGCCAGCGGCACCATGCAATCAATTGCAATGGCATTGCCACGTTGTTCCTGGCCAGTCACCTGACCACGACGCGATGTCAAATCGCCAATGATACCGCCGGTATATTCTTCGGGCGTGATCACTTCGACTTTCATCACCGGCTCAAGCATCTTGGCGCCAGCTTTGCGCATACCTTCACGCATGCACATCCGTGCGGCGATTTCAAAGGCCAGAACCGAGCTGTCCACGTCATGGAACTTACCGTCAAGCAATGTCACCTTGAAGTCGATAACCGGGAAGCCAGCCAACGGACCAGAGTCCATGACCGAATTGATACCCTTTTCAACGCCCGGAATGTATTCCTTGGGCACCGAACCACCAACAACCTTGGATTCGAACGAATAACCTTCGCCTGGCTCGGTCGGGGTGATGACCATTTTGACTTCGGCGAACTGACCGGATCCACCCGACTGTTTCTTGTGGGTGTAGGTATGTTCGATCTCGTGACCGATGGTTTCGCGATACGCCACCTGCGGCGCACCGATGTTGGCTTCGACCTTGAATTCACGCTTAAGACGGTCGACCAGGATATCCAGGTGCAATTCGCCCATGCCCTTCATGATCACCTGACCGGATTCAAAGTCGGTCTCGACACGGAAAGACGGGTCTTCGGCGGCCAGACGGGCCAGACCGGTCGACATCTTTTCCTGGTCGGCTTTGGTCTTAGGCTCAACCGCAATCTCGATCACTGGATCAGGGAACGTCATGGTTTCCAGAACCACCGGATCAATGACCGAGCACAGCGTGTCCCCGGTTGTGGTGTCCTTCAGACCTGCCAGAGCGATAATGTCACCAGCAAACGCTTCCGTAATCTCTTCACGGTCGTTCGAGTGCATCATCATCATTCGGCCAACGCGCTCTTTCTTGCCCTTGGTCGAGTTGATCATCGCATCGCCCTTGGACAGCGTACCCGAATAGATGCGGGTAAACGTCAACGTGCCGACAAACGGGTCGTTCATGATTTTGAACGCAAGGCCCGAAAACGCCATGTCGTCATCAGCGCGGCGCGCAATGTCACGGGTTTCAGTGTCATCACCTGGCTTAAAGCCCATGTAGTCAATAACGTCCAACGGACCTGGCAAAAAGTCGATCACGGCGTTCAACAGTGGCTGAATACCTTTGTTTTTGAACGCGGACCCGGCCAGAATAGGAACAAATGTCATCGACAGTGTCCCGGCGCGGATCAGTTTGATCAGCGTCTCAACGTCAGGCTCTTCGCCTTCCAGATACGCTTCCATCGCGTCGTCGTCCATTTCGACGGCCAACTCGATCATGGTGGCGCGCATCTCGTCTGCTTGATCTTTCAGCGAAGCGCGGATCGGACGCAGCTCCCAGGACGCGCCCAGGTCTTCGCCTTCCCAAACCCATTCCTGCATAGTGATCAGGTCAACGATGCCTTCCAGCTCGGTCTCGGCTCCGATAGGGAACTGAACCGGGCACGGCGTCGCACCAGTGCGATCCTTAATCATCTTGACGCAATTGTCGAAATCCGCGCCGATCTTGTCCATCTTGTTGACGAACACAATGCGCGGCACCTTATAACGGTCGGCCTGACGCCAGACTGTTTCGGTCTGCGGCTCAACACCGGCATTGGCGTCGAGCAACGCAACCGCGCCGTCCAGAACCGCCAGCGAACGCTCAACCTCAATGGTGAAATCCACGTGGCCGGGGGTGTCGATGATGTTCATGCGAATCTTGTCGCCGGTGGAATCACCTTCGTTACCGGTCTCGGTACGTTCCCAGAAAGTCGTGGTCGCCGCCGAAGTGATGGTGATGCCGCGTTCCTGCTCCTGCTCCATCCAGTCCATGGTGGCCGCACCATCGTGCACCTCACCAATGTTGTGGGACTTGCCGGTATAAAACAGAATCCGTTCTGTACAGGTGGTTTTACCCGCGTCGATGTGTGCCATGATACCAAAATTGCGGTACCGCTCCAGGGGATATTCGCGTGCCATCTCTCGGCCCTCTAATCTCTAAAAAATTACCAGCGATAATGGCTAAAGGCTTTGTTCGCCTCGGCCATCTTGTGGGTGTCTTCGCGTTTCTTCACGGCAGAACCGCGTGACTGAACCGC
>DAOUQK010000125.1 GCA_030625695.1 Paracoccaceae bacterium
ATCATAACTTAGCGTGACCAGACCACGGGGCAGATCAGGGGCCAGCCGGGCCAGTTCGGCCACTGTATTTGGGTTGAATGACATCACGGCAACGGGGCCTTGATAGGTTTTCAACGCCGCCACGGTCGCCGCCTCAAGCGCGCCTATGTCTGGCCCCATGCCACCATCCTGATCCTTAAGTTCGATCAGAATTGGGGTCCGCCCCGCGACCAGTTCCAGCACATCGTCCAACGTTGGAATCGTTTCTCCGCCGCCGCCTTTCAGGGGGATCTGCTTTAACTCGGCAGCGCTGCGCAAACGTATCGCACCAACCTCATCGGTCAGGCGTTTCAGATCGTAGTCATGAAACACTATCGCGCGGTGGTCACGGCTAAGCTGAAGATCAATCTCGATGGCAAACCCTGCCGCAATCGCCGCGCGAATGGCGGCGCGGCTGTTTTCCGGCCGCCCGTCCGCCACATCATGCAAAGCACGATGGGCGATCGGCGATTTGATCAGAGAGTCTGGCAGGGGCGGTTTCATCGGACCTGAAAGATACCTTCGATTTCGACGGCGACGCCCAGCGGCAGGGACGCGGCAGAGACGGCCGAACGGGCATGACGACCCGCCTCGCCCAACGCTTCGACCAGAAAGTCGGACGCGCCGTTGATCACTTTGGGTTGGTCAGTGAAATCAGCAGTGGAATTGACAAAGCCGGTCAGTTTGACGACCCGCACCAGACGGTCGATATCGCCGCCGCAGGCGTTGCGAACTTGTGCCAACAGGCCCAGGGCACATGTTTGCGCCGCCGCAGCACCCGCCGCCACATCGACATTGTCGCCCAATTTGCCAGTGATCAGACCATCGGCGTTCTGCGATATCTGGCCCGAGACATAGACAATATCGCCGACCTGAACAAACGGCACGTAATTGGCCGCTGGGGCGGCTGCGTTGGGCAGGGTTATGCCCATCGATTCCAGATGTTTTGAGATGCTCATCAGGGGTTCCTTTCGGGAAATATTTCGGGATACTTTTCAGGTATGTTTCATTGCGACGCTAACCGGGTTGCGCCACGGCGAAAAGCCCCATTTCAGGTTTCCCGAAACGCTTTGATAAAATAATCCGCCAGTGGTTTGATCAGGTAGGCCATAGGCGAACGGTCACGGGTACGGATATAGGTCTCGACCGGCATGCCCGGGATCAGCACTGTGCCGGTCGGTAAGCGGTCCATTTCGCCATCGTTCAGCACCATTTCGGTGCGATAAAACGTCATTCCGGTGTTCTGATCCTCAAACGCATCCGCCGAGACCTTGCCAACCTTGGCAAACAATTCCGGCGTGGTACGCTGATCAAGCGCCGAGAACCGCAATGTCACGTCCTGACCCACAAACAACTGGTCGATATGAATCGGTTCGACCCTTGCGGTGATAATCAACGGGCGGTCTTGCGGCACCAGATACAGCACTGGATCGGCAGGCCGGATCACCGAACGCAGGGTTTGTACCCGCAGCCCATAGACAATGCCCGACACTGGCGCTGTGATATCCAGACGGTTCAGTTGTTCCTGCAACGATCGGCGCTGTTCGGCCAGTTCCAACTCGCGATATTGTATATCACGCAGGCGGGTGATGGCATCTTCGCGTCGTTGCGAGCCAAGTTTCAGCACTTCGATATCAATTTCGGTGATGCGCCCTTCGGCCTGCGCCTCGGCCGCTGTCAGCTCGCCGATCTGCCCTTCCAGGCTGGCGGCGGTGCGTTGCAGGTTCAGAACCCGACCCGCCTGGGCCAACCCGCGATCCAGCAGGATCTGCTGGCTGACCAATTCCTGAGTGATCAGTTCAAGCTGGCGATCAAGCGAGACCTGCTGCGCCTTGATACCGGTGATCTGGCTGTGGATCTGAATGCGTCGCTTGCCCAGCTGCTCAGTCTCACGCGACACGGATTCAGCGCGGGCGACAAACAGGCGTTCCTGCCCGGCCAGAAGATCGGCAACTTCGGCGCGGGCTTCGGCGGTTTTCACCAGTTCGGCGTCAAAGGTCAGACCATCGGCTTCGTCCCGCTCGGCCTCGAGTCGGGCACGGCGTGACATCAGTTCAAACAACTGACCTTCGACAATCAGTTTCTGAGAGCTAAGCAAGGTTGGATCAAGGCGGATCAGCACGTCGCCCAAGGCAACCATGTCACCCTCTTCGACCAGAATTTCGGTGACGACGCCGCCATCCAGATGCTGAACGATCTGACGATTGCGATCAACTTCGATCCGGCCAGAAGCAATGATCGCCCCGGCCAGATTGGCACGCACCGCCCAGACACCAAAGCCGCCGATCAGAACCAGCAGGCCAAACAGGCCAAACAGAACCGGCTTGCGGGCGGACCAGGCTGCATCGCTCATTGGACACCACCCATGGCGGCGGTTTTGGCCAGTTCTTGGTGGTTGGAAACCATATCCTTCATCACCTTGTCTTTAGGGCCGAACGCCGCACGAGTGCCGCCGTCGAGCACCAGAAGCATATCACATTCCTGAATGGCGGCTGGCCTGTGTGCCATGATCAGCACCGAATTGCCTGCCTCTTTGATGAATCGGATCGCCTGATTAAGCGCTTGAGAGCCGTCATTGTCGAGGTTCGAATTGGGTTCGTCCAAGATAACAATCACCGGGTCGTCATACATCGCCCTTGCCAGGGCAATCCGTTGCATCTGGCCCCCCGAAAGACGTCCGCCGCCAGCGCTGACACGGGTGTCATACCCGTCGGGCAGTTCCACAATCATCTCGTGTGCCGCCGCCATCTTGGCCGCTGCGACCACCTTTTCACTGTCGGGCTGCGCCGCCAGCCGGGCAATATTCTGCGCGATGGTGCCCTCAAACAACTGAACCCGCTGCGGCAGGTATCCGATGTGCTGGCCCAAAACGTCGGCGGAATATTGCTCTAACCCCGCACCATCCAGCCGGATGGTGCCCCCGGCGGGGCGCCAAACGCCGGTCAGGGCCTTGGCCAGTGTCGATTTACCAGAGCCGGACGGACCAATGACGCCCAAAGCCTGCCCCGGTTCCAGTTTGAAACTGACGGTGCGCAGCTGCGCCCGCGTGTCACCCGGTGGCACGATGGTCAGCGATTGTACGTCCAGCCGGGCGCGTGGTTTGGGCAGTTCAGTGCGCACTTGCTCGGGCGGAGTTTTCTCAAGCAGGTCCGCCAGAGAATGCCAACCTTTGTTGGCGCGTTGCACCACCGGCCACTGACCGATGGTCAGTTCAATCGGTCCCAATGCGCGGCCCAGCAGGATCGACGCGGCGATCATTGCGCCCGCTGTCACTTCGCCCTGCAACACCAGATAGGCCCCCAGACCCAACATCGCCGATTGCAGGAACAACCGGATGGTTTTGGTCAGGATGGTAAAGGTTCCGGTGACGTCATTGGCGCCCACACTTTGCGTCAGGGACGCATCGCGCGCCACCTTCCAGCGTTCAAAGGCGGCACTGCGCATGCCCATGCTCTGAATCATTTCGGCTTCGGTTCTGATCTCTTCGGACTGAAGGCTGGCGCGGTGCTGGGACTGGTTGGCCTTGGTCACTGGCCCACGGGAAAACAACTGGTTGAAAAGGGTGATAATGATCAAAATCGCCCCGCCGGCCACGGCCAGCATACCCAACCAGGGGTGAAATATGGTGATCCCGATCAGAAAGATCGGCGTCCACGGCATATCAAACGCCGCCATCAATACCGGCGAGGCAATCATCCGCTGCACCGATTCAAGATCCGCCAATCCGGTCTGGGCCGCCGGATCAGGAGCCACCGCAGAGCGACGGATCATCGCGTCAAACACGCGTTTGTCCAGTGCCGCCTGAAACCGTGCGCCGACGCGGGCCATGATGCGACCGCGGGAATAATCGAGGATGCCCATGGTACCATATAGAAAGGCCACCAACAGGGTCAGGGCCACCAAAGTGGCCTCAGACCGGCTGCCTAGTACACGATCATAAACCTGGAGCATGTAAAGCGGCCCAGTCAGCATCAGCATATTGGCAAAAAAGCTGAAAATACCGACGGTCCAGTACAAGGAACGGCTGGCGCGACGGGCAGCGCGCAACTCTTCTATGCCGGGGGGGATTTGAGGTGTCGTCATAGATTAATGCTTTTAATACCTGAATCTGGTCTGAATGTGCCTTATGGCACGTTTGCGCACAGTTGAGAAATAGTCTGTTTCATAAGTACCACATTTGCATTAAGGGGATGCAACCCATCTTTGAACGTGCTGGAAAATGTTTAGAAGTACCCAAGAAAGTACCAACCCGCATGACGATCAAGAGCATTTGAAATACTGGAACTACAATTGATGCGATCTATGCCGCGCCCCGTTTTCGCCGCAACTTTGCTGGTCCTGATAAGCTTGGTTTCTGCCTGTGCCACGCAAACGGCCGAGCAGCGCGCCAGTGGCGACATTTTCGACCCTTTTGAGCGGACTAATCGCGCGATTCACGATGGCAACAAGGTCCTTGACCGGGCGATTTTCCGCCCCGCCTCGAACGGGTATGTGACAATCTTTCCGCCTTCAGTTGTTACCAGTTTTTCGCATTTCTCGCAGTACCTGTCGTTACCCGGCGACATCATCAATGCCCTGCTGCAGGGTGATTTGAAGACTGCCGGAAATGCCACCGCACGGTTTGTGATCAATACCACTGTGATCGGGCTGGCTGACCCTGCCACCGACTTTGAAATACCGCCAGTCGACACAGATTTCGGCGAAACCTTGCATGTTTGGGGCTTTAAACCGGGTGCCTATATTGAACTGCCACTTTTGGGTCCATCCAATACAAGGGACGCGGTTGGTATTGTTGTCGATCTCTTTACCAACCCGATTTCGATGGCGTCTAATCCACCGATCGACAACCTTGGCCTCTACGCCGAAGTACTGGAACGTATGGATAGTCGGGGTAATTTTTCGGACACGGTTGATTCAATTTTGTACGACAGTGCAGATAGTTATGCGCAGGCGCGGATAATTTTCACACAAAATCGACGGTTTGAACTGGAAGGCGACAACCCGGACGCCTATTTTGATCCATATGACGATCCGTACGCAAACTAACCCAAAAGCACCGAGAAAACACTGAGGGGCCATTATGCCGAGTAAATCATTGTACCGCCGCAGTTTCATATCTTCCCTTTTGGCCGCACCTTTGCTGGCCGCCCTGCCCTTGCCAGCACTTGCCATAAGCGAAAGCGCGGCCCGCGATTTGGTTGGCAAGATGGTCGGCGATATCAATAAGGTCATCGGCTCGGGCAAATCCGAACCGGCGATGATCCGGGAATTCGAGGAACTTTTCATCAAATATGCTGACGTGCCGATCATGGCGCGTTATGCCATGGGTGTGGACGGCAGACGCGCCAGTCAAAGCCAGTTACGCAATTTTACCAAGGCATTTCAGGGTTATATTTCACGCAAATATGGCCGTCGGTTCCGGGAATTTATCGGTGGCAAGCTTGAGGTGAAAACAACCCGCAAGATCAAGACTGGCTATGAAGTCAAATGCGTTGCGTTCCTGCAGAATGAATCACCATTTGAAGTGACGTTTCTGGTATCGGACAAATCCGGGCGTAACAAGTTCTACAATATGTTCATTGAAGGCATTAACCTGCTGCTGACCGAACGGACCGAGATTGGTGCGATGCTGGACCGACGCAAGGGTGATATCGACGGTATGACCAGCGATTTGAAGAACACCGGGTAATACAGTCCGTTATGGTTATGTGTAGGGTGAGTGAACCCCGCCCTATCGACATATGACAGATCATTCATTGGATAGACCGGTTTACCAAAGGGTTTCTTCGCGACAGGTATGCTGTGGATCACACCCTTCTTAACGGTCAGACCGTCTGGGCGACCTTCCGCCACCGTTACCGCCAAAAATATCCCGCAGGACCTGATCCACAACCGCCCCCAGTGGTTTACGCTTTTTCTTTTTACGGGTGGGGTCTTGAACCACGGTTGGCGCAATGGGTGCGCGCATTGGCAGTGGTTTGGCGACCAGCCCCTCTTGCACCCGGATCATAGTTTCATGCCATATTTCGGCCGGTAGCCCGCCACCTGTAACGCCTTCCAGCGGCGTGTTGTCGTCGTATCCCATCCACACACCGGTCACGTAATCCGCAGTAAAGCCGATGAACCAAGCATCCCGGGCCGCCTGGGTGGTGCCGGTTTTGCCGGCCGCCTGCCAGCCGGGTATCGCCGCACGACGACCCGTGCCTTCGCTGACCACTTTCTCCATCATCCAGATCAATTGCTCGGCCGCTGCTGTCTGAATAACCCGTTCACCGATACCGCCACCGGCCCCCATCAGCGGGTTATCATCGCCCAAAAGCTGGAGCTCGATCAACCCGTAAGGTGTGACTGATGAACCGCCATTAAGAATGCCGGCATAAGCCCCGGTCATTTCAATCAGCGTGCTTTCTGACGCGCCCAATGCCAAAGCCGGGCCTAAAGCCAGATCGCTTTTGATACCAAAATCCCCGGCGACCTTGCGCACAAGTTCGCGCCCAACCTGTTCAGAGGTCTTGACCGCCGGAATATTCAGCGAATCCCGCAGCGCATCGGCCAAGGTTACAGCGCCTCTGAATTTGTGGGTATAATTCTTGGGACACCACTGGCCCGATCCGGGGATATCAAGGCAATAGGCTTCGTCGATCACGGTATCCAATGGCGAAGCGCCCAATTCCAGCGCCGTCGCGTAAACAAACGGTTTGAACGCCGATCCGGTTTGACGCAAGGCCTGCGTGGCCCGGTTAAACGCCCCTGTTACACGCGTTTCACGCCCGCCAACCATGGCCCGCACGGCCCCGTCAGCAGACATGACAATGATTGCCGCCTGCGCCTTGGAGCCCGGTTTCACCTTTTCCTGAAAAATGAACTGCATCGCCTCTTCGGCCGAGGCCTGAATGCGCTGGTCCAGCGTGGTGCGGATGATCACATCTTCGGTGGTGTTGCGGGTGAAATACTCCGGCCCGCTGGACATCACCCAATCAGCGAAATAACCGCCCGCACGGGCGGCGGCGGCTGATGACAGAACGGCCGGGTTGTCTATGGCATCCTTGGCTTCGGCCGCATTCAGGTATCCCTGATCCAACATCAGCCCGACGATGACCCCGGAGCGGTTTTGTGAACGGGTCAGATTGTTGGTTGGGGCATAGCGCGTCGGGGCCACCAAAAGCCCCGCCAGCATCGAAGCTTCGGCGGCTGTAACCTGCGACGCTGGTTTGTCGAAATACCTCTGGCTGGCGGCCTCGAACCCGCGCGCACCGGCACCCAGAAACACCCGGTTCATATAAACCGTAAGGATTTCATCCTTGGTGTACCTGACCTCCATGGCGATGGCATAAAGCGCCTCTTTTGCTTTGCGCCAAAGTGAGCCGCGACGACACGCGCTTTCATATTCCCGTTCGGTCTGGCCTGTTCTGGGGTCAAACGGTTCGCCCAGGCACAACAATTTGGCCGTTTGCTGGGTAATGGTTGAGCCACCGTGGCCCGAAAGAGGCCCGCGCCCTTCGCTCAGGTTGATACGGACGGCGCTGGCCACACCACGCGGGCTGACGCCGAAATGACTGTAGAACCGTTTGTCTTCGGTGGCGACAATGGCATTCTTGAGGTGCGGAGAGACCGATTGTGCCGTGACCACACCGCCAAACTGATCGCCACGCCAGGCGAACACCTGGCCTGTCCTGTCCAGCATGGTGACCGAGCCGCGCGCACGTCCGTCCAACAGTGCCTCGACCGGGGGCAGGTCTTTGTAGATATAGCCAACCGCACCGGCCAGAATCAAGACAGTGACAAGGCCAACACGCCAGGTAACGGCCCAGATCAGCCGGAATATCCAGGCGAACATGGCGCGAATTGCCCCGCCTAGCCGGGCAAAAACACCGCGTTTGGCGCGTTTGGCCGGTGCGCGTTTGCGGGCAGCCGGTTTATTGGTGGTTTTACGTTTGGGCTTGGCTTTGGTTGCAGTCGGTTTTTTCCCTAACGGAAAGCGTCTGTCCGCCACAAGGGGCGGTTTACGCCGTTTTTTGTCTGCCATACCGTAACCTGCCCAGGTTTTGCTTTTCAGTCATATTACCCGTGTTGGTCACAATTGTAGAGGGGAACCTTTTTGGATCTTTCGCTGCAAGGTGTGTCTGTTTTTTAGGCATTTCAGTTAAATCGTCTATTTTTTAATCAAATTCATATTATAGTATGTTTGATATTGTGTGGACTCATTCCCTTTCCAACCACCCCACGCTTTTCCTTTGGCTGCAATCTGCAGGATTCGCTGCGTCAGGAAAAGGATCAAAAGTGAAACTTATCATAGCAACAATCAAGCCATTCAAACTGGACGAAGTGCGCGAAGCACTGACCGGGGCCGGGGTACGCGGCATGATGGTGACCGAAATCAAAGGCTTTGGATCACAGTCCGGCCATACCGAAATTTATCGCGGCGCCGAATATGTCGTGAACTTTGTGCCCAAGGTCAAGATCGAGATCGTCGTCGCCGCCGACATGGCCGATGAGATCGTCGAGACGATCACAAAAACCGCTCATACCGGCAAGATCGGCGACGGCAAGATTTTTGTAGTGGATGTGCAATCTGCGGTGCGGGTGCGCACCGGTGAAACCAATCAGGACGCGCTGTAAGTGCGCGCCAACATGCGAACAATGAAAGATACGAAAATGAAATCAAGTTTGATAAGAATGACGGGTCTTGCCGCTTTATTTAGCGCAATAGCCCTTCCGGCATTGGCGCAGGTCGCCGAGCCGACAATGGATAAGGGTGATGTTGCCTGGATGATGGTCTCGACCCTGTTGGTTCTGATGATGATCCTGCCGGGATTGGCGCTGTTTTATGGCGGTTTGGTTCGATCCAAAAACATGCTGTCGGTGCTGATGCAATGCACGCTGATCACCGCGCTGGTGATGGTGATCTGGGTGGTTTGGGGCTATTCGATGGCCTTTGGCGGCGGCACCAGCCCTTATTGGGGCGGCTTTGGTAAGCTGTTCCTTGCGGGCGTGACCATGGACAGTATGTCAGCGACGTTTACCGACGGCGTGGTAATCCCGGAGTTTGTGTTCATCTCGTTTCAGATGACGTTTGCCGCCATTACGCCAGCGCTGATTGTCGGGGCCTTTGCCGAACGGATCAAATTTTCGGCCGTGCTGTTGTTTGTCGCCCTTTGGGTCACGGTGGTCTATTTC
>DAOUQK010000291.1 GCA_030625695.1 Paracoccaceae bacterium
GGCTCGGCCCCGTTGATCGTCGCGGTGGTATCGGTGCTGGTTCTGGGGGTCCACCTGGCAACAATTGAAATCCTGGCAATCACCGTGATCGGCGCAGGTGTGCTCAGCCTGACACTGGTGCGCCGCGGCGACGGGATGCGCAACACAAAGGCGGCGGTCGTTGCCCTGGTGACAGGGTGTTTCATCGCGTCGTATTCGCTGGTCGACGGGCTGGGCGCGCGACTGGCCGAAACCGCGCTGGGGTTTTACAGCTGGGTGGCGATTGG
Organism: Paracoccaceae bacterium; assembly: GCA_030625695.1. Classification (GTDB taxonomy): domain Bacteria; phylum Pseudomonadota; class Alphaproteobacteria; order Rhodobacterales; family Rhodobacteraceae; genus NVQY01. Next base: position 267 of record DAOUQK010000291.1, read on the forward strand.
CAATGGGGTGATCATTCTAATCTACCTGACGCTATTCTCGCCGACAGTCCTGCGCGATGTGGTCACCAAAGGGCGGCGGGTCTTTGTGATCGGCGGCACGGCGTCCTTTGTCGCCTATGCACTGGTCACCTGGGCCTTTACACAGGCCCCAATTGCCCTGGTCACGGCCCTGCGCGAGGTCAGTATCATCTTTGCCCTGATACTCGGCGTTGTGTTCCTGAAAGAACGGATTGATCTGGTCAAAGTCTTCGCCACAATGACAACCCTGCTGGGGGTGATCATGTTACGGTTCGTCCGCTCTGGATAACGTTTAACGACGCCGACCGATCCAAACGAAAGATCCAACCGACGCCCGTAGGGTGGGCAATTTTGCCCACCATTCTTTTGGTAGTGGTGCGCAAAATTGCCCACCCTACGATTTATCCGTCAGGACCCTGCTTCAGCCGAGATGATCAACCAGTTCCAGATGTTGCGACAGCCGGTTGATTTCCTCCATCCACGGGGTCACCAGCCTTGGATCGTTTGGAGCCGCATGCACCCCGGCAGCAATCGAGCGGCTTAGGACCGCCTCAACCGCCAAAGCAACCGTTACGGATACCAGACGGGCCATCGCCGTGCCGCGCTCGTCTCCCCACGCGTCCAGCACATAGGTCTTGTGCCAGACCGGCACGCCATCGTTTTCGGCCTTCAGGTCAACACACAGAATTACCCGATCTGGTTCGCCTTCGTCATAGGCGTGATCGTTCCAGAACTGATCGGACATTTCTTTCAGGCGTGCTTCACCCCCCTCGCCACTCAGGGTTTCCACCTCTTTGAACACATCATCCCAGGCTTCGGTCCAGCCGTTCAGGCGCAAAGTGCCACGAACAAATTCCCGCACGTTCCAGCCATCGTCGAACCCGTATTGCGCCATAAACGGGATGCTGTCGCGGTTTGGATAAACCTCAAACGATTCCGGGTTCGGCAAAGGGGCTGTATAGCTTGAAATCGCATCCCATGGACGGTTGACCCGCAACTCCACATAGTTGCGGATCGAGCGAGAAGGAGAACGGAGCGCCTTGAGAACACCCAATGGCGACCAGCTGAATTTATAGCGGAACGGGTTGGGGTTTTTCGGCAACCCTCCGCAGTAAGACGTAAAACTGATGTGGTTGGCGGCGTCATAAATGCCAGAAGCGCGATAGTCGTCCATCAGCGCATGCGCCATCAAATGGTCGATGCCAGGATCAAGGCCAACTTCATTCACCAATGAAACACCGGCGTCAAGCGCTGCATCGTTCAGGGCTTGCATTTCAGGCGAGATGTAGGACGAGCTGACAAAATTCGCCTTATGGTCAATGGCCAGTTGCGCCAGCGGCACATGCCAGTCGCCGGGCAGCATCGAAACCACCACGTCGCCTTGGCTCAGGGCCACGCCCAGCGCGCCCATGTCAAAAGCGCGGATGTCGTTGGTCAGATCACCCACCGCCGCGCGTGCCTTGTCAGTTGAGCGGTTCCAAACCGTCACGTCTTGTCCGGTTTCGATCAGTCGGCGTAAGCCGGGGATGGCCGAAAGGCCGGTTCCGCACCAGTGGATTGTCATGTTTCAGAGTCCTTTCGAAAAAGTGTCAAAGGTGGCTTTGGCCCGGCCCCAGACATCAGCGTCCAGAGTGGTGAGCGTCAGCAGCGATGGCAATAGCTGCCCGGCAAAATCCTGCGAAGATTCAACCGGCAACAAGGATGGCAGATTGTCGATCGCCGTTACGTCCAACACCGGTTCTGCGTGCACTCGCAAGGCGGGCGCGTCCCAGTCGGTGGCGCGGTCATAGACTTTGATCGGGGAAAATTCGCTGTCCGGGTCGCAGGCGATATCGCCGATAACGCTTAACTTGCGGGGATCAGTCCTGGTTGACGCCGGGATGAAGACCGGTGTGCCGGGGCGCGCAAGAATACAGTTGAATAAGATGTCATGGTCGAGGATCTCCGGGAACGGCCCGCCGTGCGCTGTTTCGTCCATGTCCCATTTGGTGACGCTGACACCCATCGCAACGCACAGGTCCGCGGCCCCGCTTCCGACCCGACCAAGCGCGCCGATAACCATGGCCGACGGGCGCGACGTCGCGGTGGCATCCAGTTCGGCGCTCAGATCGGTGCGCAATTCAGCCGAGCCATGATAGACTGAAACCGGCCCGGCGATACCGCCGTGTTGTTGCGCCGCCCAGCATTTCAACGCCACAGCAGCGCCCGCATACCCCGCCCAATAGCCAAAGGCAGCGACGCGGCGACCCTCTGGGTTGACCAGGTATTCCAGATCATACAGCGTACCACCCCCCGCCTTGAAACGCGCCAACAGGATTTGCCCCGATGGCTGCCCCTTATAGGCATGGCCAAACAGGATATGGCGGTGGGTCAGGGGCGTACCATCTTCGGGTAATTCCTTAAGACCGAAGATGATGGCGTCTGCGGGCGCTTGCGGCCAGCTGTTTTCAACGGCAATGGCACAACCCGCATCGCGGTAGCCGTCAATCGGGATGGCCCGGACCGAGCTTTCTTCGACCGTTACCTCAATACCTGCCTGCAACAGCGCCTTAGCACCTTCCGGCGTAATCCCAACCCGTTCTTCGTTAGGCCGTTGTTCGGCCCGGACCCACAGATGTGTCATGAGATTTACAATACTCCATAACCGCGAATGGCTTTCACCGACGGGCGTTGTTCCATCATCGCCAGGAAGGCCGACAGCTTGGGAAAGGCATCCATATCAACGCCGTCACCGGCGGCCCAGTTGAGGATGGTGAAAAGGTAAGGATCCGCAAGGCTGATTTCTTTGCCCAGAACAAACGGATTTACCGGAAAGTTGGCGTCGATATAAGCGCAAGACGCCGTCATGGTCTCTGGCACCTTGGCCGTCATATCCTGAAAAGAACTTTCCTGGTCGGCCCAGCGAGGCCCGCGCATTTTATGGGCGTGGTTCACATGCATGGTCGAGGCAAGATAATACATCACTTCGCGCATTTTCGCCGCAAGAAACGGCTCGTCCGGGACCAGATTGGCCTCGGGTGCCAGGGCTGCGATATAGTCCAGCAATGCGCCGGTTTCGGTCAACACGCCGTTGTCCGTCACCAAGGCCGGGACCCGACCTTTAGGGTTGATCACGTGGTAATCCGGTTTGGTCTGTTCGCCGCTGTCAAAGTCCAGTTTCAAAAGTCGGTAATCCACCCCGGCCTCTTCCAGAGTGATCGCGGTTGCCACGGCAATCGTGCCGGGGCCGTAAAATAAACGCAGCATCGGGTGGGCCTTTCTGATCAGGTTTTTGGGGTCAGACGTGGGTTTGGGCGTAGTGACGGTCCGGGGCTTCCAGATGCGGCACAGCGTTGTAAAGCACCGGGCTTAGCTGGCCGCCAATCGGGTAAAGCCGGTGTATGGATGTGTTCATGATGGCCAGCGCCATTTGCGCCATGGCCGGGGTGCTAAGCCCCAGAAGCTGTTGCATAACCATGGATATCAACCCGCCCGAGGTGATGACCAAAGCGGGGCCTTTGCCTTGGGAGATCTCCTGAATGGACGCGGCCACTCGGGTGTCGAAAGCGTCAAAGCTTTCGGGCGGGTCGATAATTTCGTCTGCCTCCCAGGATTTGAAAACCTGCGGCAGGTGGTCGATGAACCCTTCACGTTCCTTGGGGATTTCAAGGCCGGTTTGTGCCTCAAGCAGGTGCGCGAGAGAGAAATATTCCAATTCGTTCAGACGGGCGTCCTGTACCGCTACATCGGCGTATCCCATCGCGTCAACAGTTTGAATATGCCGGGTCAGTGTGCCGCAATAAACCCGCGGATGATGCGCCGCCGAGGCGCGCATATGTTCACCCAACCAGCTCGCCTGTTGGAGCCCGAGCGGGCTGAGGCGGTCATAGTCTTGTTCGGTACGCGCGCCGGTATTGGCCTGACCGTGGCGAATGAGGGTGATGTGGGACATTAGGGCCGTTCTCCTTGGTTTGTATTTCATAGGTGAAGGCAGCGATGGGGGCCAGTGCAGGAGCCTCCGGCGGGAGTTTATTTTGCAAGATGAAGAGGGAGCAGTGGAATTACGTCCAGGCGACGTCGCCCAGAAAGATGTAGCCAGCGCCGTAAATGGTTTTGATCAGGCGGGGGTTTTTCGGGTCTTCGCGCAGTTTGGTGCGCAAACGGGAAATGCGCACGTCCATAGCGCGGTCAAAGCTTTCACCGGCGGCACCACCAAGAGAATCCTGCATTTGCGCCCGACTGATCAGGCGTTTGGGACTGTCGAGGAACAGGCGTAATACTTCACCTTCGGCGTGGCTGAAAGTGGTTTCAACGCCTTGGTCATCTTCCAGAACATAGCGGTCAAAATG
>DAOUQK010000003.1 GCA_030625695.1 Paracoccaceae bacterium
CACGCTGGATTGCATCAACTCCGAGTCTCGCCACGGTGGCGGCGTTTCCGGCTTGGCCAAAGCAGGGTCAAACGGGCGTCCGATCCGCTCGGCCGCCAGCAATCCGTAAAACGATGTCTGATGCTGCGCCCCCAAAGCATACGCCTTTTGCGCCTCTTCGGCATTGCCCAATGCCTCATATGTCCGACCTATCCAATACCCGCCACGGCCTTTGGAAATCGGCGATTCAACCGACGCATCAAACCGCTGAAAATGCCGCAGCGCCGTGGTTGGGTCATTCAGTTTACGCAATGCGATAAACCCGGCCAACCACTCCAGATCGGAATATCCATAGCCGACATCCGGCTCTGCATAATGGCGCGCCGCAATGCGATACGCCCGCGCCGCACTCCCGGTGCGCATCTCAAGCCGCGCCAGATCCCGCCGTCGTCTGGTCCACTTTCCGGGTTCCCCGAGTGAGGCCACGCTGGTGCTGCGTTCAAGCAGCAGCACAATGGCATCCTCATCCCGCCCCTTACGGTCACGCCAGACAAACCGCTCAAACGCCAGCCCCGGATTGCCCTGCAATTCATCCGGTACTGCGGCAATCTTTGCATCGACCCCGGCCGCGCGGTCTATCAAGGTTATCCGTGCCTCGGCCAACAGACGATGACCATCATCAACCAGCCCCAACATACGGCGCGCACTGGACATATGCCCATCCCACAACATCCGGTCGAGACGTGCAACATGGTGTGGCTGCAACAGCTTCTTATAAGATTTCAGATACGCCGCTTGCAGCCCCGTGCCCATCGCCAAGGTCCGCCAGGCCACCACAACACTGGCAAATGCATCGCCCTCATGTCCGTCAGCAATCAGCGCCTTGGCATGGATCAACACACCTTCCGCCCCCTGTGGTGGCTGATCCTTGAAATAGGCCAGAATCCGCGCCGTGCCTGCGTCGTTAAAAGCGGCCTCGCTCTTTTGCCGCAACCAGGCCAATCCGGGCCAATCGGACCGCCGCTCGAGAAACGCGCTAACCTGATCCGCCGTGCCCCGACCGGCTCTCAGCCGATGCCATTCGATCACATCACTGGCCAGCGATCCATCGGGCCCGGCGGCCTTGACCGCTCCGGCCCAATCACCTTTGCGTAACTCGATCATCGCTTGGGTTAAACGATCAGCCTCAGACGCGCCTGCCGCCATCGGCAGCCAGACACAGCACAAAATCAATACACCAAACGCCACAATTCGCGTCATTGCAGCGTTTCGCACTCGCATTGGATCACTGCATCGCTTCGAGAGGCGAGGCAGTGTTTGGTGAGACAAACACGTTCGCTGGTCAAAGCGATTCAATATGAACGTGAAACGCATTTACTTGCAATTCCCGGGCAACAACGGCTAGAGCCTTTGACGATACCCTGTGTCAGCCCGGATCGAAACAACAATTTCCGTGCGCCTCAGGGATTCAGCGGCAAATTGCCCGCATTCGAAACGTCAAAACTAAGGATTTACCCCATGTTCAAAGGCTCTATGACAGCCCTCGTCACCCCTTTCCGCAACGGTGAACTGGACCTGGATGCATTGAAAAAACTGGTCGACTGGCAGATTGAAGAAGGCACCACCGGCCTCGTCCCGGTCGGCACCACCGGCGAAAGCCCGACGCTTAGCCATGAAGAACATGAAACCGTGGTCGAAACCGTGGTCAAAGCCTCTGCTGGCCGTGTCCCGATTATTGCCGGCGCCGGCTCCAACAACACGGCCGAAACCATCCGCTTTACCCAATTTGCCCAGTCCGTTGGCGCTGATGCGGCCCTTGTGGTCACCCCGTATTACAACAAACCCACACAGCGTGGGTTGATCGCCCACTTCACAGCGGCGCACGACTGCGCCGATATCCCCATCTTCATCTACAACATTCCCGGTCGTTCGATTGTCGACATGACCCCGGCCACCATGGGCGAACTGGCCCGTTTGCCGCGCATCATCGGCGTCAAGGACGCCACCGGCGATGTGGCCCGCGTCTCGCAACAACGCAGCAGCTGTGGCGCGGATTTCATCCAGCTTTCCGGCGAAGACGCGTCTGCACTGGGATATAATGCCCATGGCGGAACGGGATGCATCTCGGTCACCGCCAACGTCGCCCCCCGCCTTTGCGCCGACTTTCAGAAGGCAACGCTGGCCGGTGACTACACCCAGGCTCTCGCCTTTCAGGATCGCCTGATGCCGCTGCACGAAGCCATCTTCATCGAGCCAGGCCTGGTAGGTGCCAAATACGCGCTGGAAAGACTGGGTCTGTGCTCAACCGAAGTCCGCTCGCCCCTGACAGGCCTGGAAGACAGCACCAAAGCAGCCATCGACGCGGCAATGGCCCACGCAGGCATCCTATAGAAACACCCGCTCATCTTTGGTCAATAAATATTCCGGGAGGTGTGGGGGCTGGCCCCCCACCTTACCTATAGTTTGCCGTAATACAGACCGACAACATGCTCGGCCTCCGCAAAGAACAACCACCGTGATGCGGCCACTCCGCCCAGATGGCTCAGCACCGCCACAAAAGCCGAGAAATGATGAAATGGCAGCATCAAAAGCAACACCGGCACGCCGACCATCAGAGCCAGCGAAATCACCCGCAGCTTAAGCGCATGCTTTCTTGCCACCACATAGGCAAATTCCCGCAGCAGATAGTTGCTCCCGGTATGGGGCGGCTCAAACGCTTTCAGCGTGCCCATGTCCCCAAGACCTGTCGCCGTCGCCAGCGTCGTCCCTGACCCGGCCAGTGCCTTATCTCCAAGCACCCAGTGCGCCACCTGAACGATCCCGGCCAGGATCAACAGCCCCAACGCCCAGTCAACCTGACCCGCCAGCAACGCGCCACCCGCCAGCGAAAAGCTTACAAACATCACCGGTGTCAGCGGCATATTCCAGCGCGGCACAGTCTTAAGCTGACCATAAATCATCGACGTGGTGAACACCGTAGCAATGCTCAGAACCGCGCCCAATAACCCCAGCACCGTCCAGAACTCACCCAAAAACACCAACCCTGCGCCAAACCCGGCCATCACCAGCAATGCGGCAACCGCGGCCAGTCCTTCGCGGCTTAACCACGAACTGCGCCACTGTGTAAACGCCTTCAAGGCGCGCTCCGGATGTCCCAGATGGAAGGTCGAAGCCAAAAGCCCACCAACCGCCAACAGATAGGCAATGGCGAAAAATGCAAACGCCACCCAGCCTGTCACATCAGGATACCCAAGGCCCAACCAGAACAACAACCCAAACCCAAGCCCGGACAGGGTCGAAAACAATATTACAGACGGTGCCGGATGCATCAGATCTTCTCCAGTGTTTTATCAAGCCAGGCCATAAAGCCAGTCGCTTCTTCAGCCACAGGCGTAAGCAACGGCGCCAGCAGATCAATTTTGCCGGCCATTTGGTCCTTAGGCCGGGGCGGCAGATACTTGTTGACCGGGCTAGTGCCCATCTCAGGCATCAGATCCATCCCGCCGCGTTCCGCCACCAACTTACTGACGTCACTGTCAGGATCACCCAGATCGCCAAAATGCCGCGCGCCCGCAGGGCAGGTGCGTACACAAGACGGGATACGATCCACCTCAGGCAGGTTTTCGTTATAAATCCGGTCAACACAAAGCGTGCATTTCTTCATCACGCCCTCGGCGACGTCCATTTCCCGCGCCCCATAAGGGCAGGACCAGGCGCACAACCCGCAGCCAATGCAATTGTCCTCATTGACCAGAACAATCCCATCCTCGACTCGCTTGTAACTGGCACCCGTCGGGCAAACCGTCACACAAGGCGCATCTTCGCAATGCAGGCAGGACTTGGGGAAGTGCACCAACTGCGCCGGGCCATCTTTGGGTTTGGCCTCATACGAATGCACCCGGTTCAGGAACGTGCCCGACCCGGCCCCGCCATAAGGGTCCTGATCCGACAAAGGCGCGCCATAGTTTTCAGTGTTCCAGCCTTTGCAGGATATCACGCAGGCATGACAGCCCACACAAGTATCAAGGTCAATAACCAGCCCAAGTTTCTTTTGCGTGGTTTCGGGAAGCTGTGTCATTTGCCAACCTTCCATTTCAGTTCTTTGGGTCCGGTCGCGACCGGCGATTTGATCGCCGGAAAGGCCGGTTGCGATTCCGTCACTGCGGCAACCTTCTCGATCTTCACCTTCAAATCAAACCAGGCGGCCTGTCCCGTCACCGGGTCAGAATTGGCCCAACGCATCCCGTCGCCCTTCGCAGGCAGCAGTTCGTGAATGAGATGGTTCAGCAAGAACCCTTCATTTGCCTCGGACGCGTCCGTATCCAGCGCCCAGGCTCCCTTACGCTTGCCAATCGCGTTCCAGGTCCAGACCGTATTGTCATTCAGCGCCGCCATCTCCATCACCGGCACGGTGATCTCGCCGTGCGGTGACGTGACGCGTGCCCAATCACCATCCTCAAACCCATGTTCCTGCATCAGCTTGGTCGGCAGATACAGCGGGTTACGCCCGTGCAGCTGACGAAGCCAGGCGTTTTGCGTGCCCCAGCTATGATACATCGCCATCGGTCGCTGGGTCAGGGCATTAACGGTAAACCCGTCATTTCCATGCTGATCGGTCTCATACCAGATCGGTAAAGGGTCCATCTTCGACTTGATCTGCTCACGCAGATGATCCGGCGGCTGACGATCGCCATGCCCTTCGGCGGCCAGTTGGAATTTACGCATCGGTTCGACGTAAAGCTGGAACAGATACGGCTGAGGACTGTCGAACAACCCGGTTTCAACCGCCCAGTCCTGATAGGCATTGTTCCACGGCTTGTAATAATTCGCGCCCTCAGGAATATGACTGACCGCAAAGCCGCCATTCTCGATATAACGATCCAACTGCTCCGGGTTCACGTCGCCGCGCCCAAACTCAGTCCCGTCACCGCGGAACCCGGCCAACGGGCCAACCCCGGGTCGGCGCTCATGGTTGACAATATAATCGGCGTAATCGGCGAATTTCTGGCTGCCATCCTCGTTGACAAATCCCGGCAGGTTCAGTTTCGCACCCAATTCGCACAGAACTGACTGAAACCCGCGCACATCGCGGTCCGGTTCAATCACCGGCCAGCGAATTGCATCCGCTGCCGCATCCGCTTCGCAAATTGGCCGGTCCAGCAGCGATATACAATCGTGCCGTTCCAGATAGGTGGTATCAGGCAGGATCAGGTCGGCATAGGCGACCATCTCGGACGAATAGGCATCGGAATAGATGATCCTTGGAATCACATATTCGCCGTCCTCACCCTTGTCGGTCAGCATCTCCATCACACCTTTGGTGTTCATGGACGAATTCCACGACATGTTGGCCATATACATGAACAACGTGTCGATTTTGTACGGGTCGCCCGCGTGGGCGTTGGAAATCACCATATGCATCAAGCCATGGCTCGACATCGGATTGTCCCAGGTAAACGCCTTGTCGATCCTCGCCGGGCTGCCATCCTCTTTCAGCATCAGATCATCCGGCCCGTGTACAAACCCCAGATGCGGCCCGTTTAGGGGCGCGCCGGGGGTGACACCACAATGCGGCTTTGGGTGTGCTTCGGCGGGTTTGGGGTAGGGGGGTTTGAACCGAAAGCCACCCGGCACCTCGACGGTGCCCAGAATGATCTGCAACACATGCAACGCACGCGCCGTCTGAAACCCGTTGGCATGGGCCGAAACGCCCCGCATTGAATGGAAGCTGACCGGGCGACCAGTCATGGTCTTGTGCTTTTCACCCCGGAAATCGGTCCATTCGTGGTCCAACTCAATCGCCTCGTCAAACGCGACACGAGCAATCTCACCAGCAATGGCGCGGATTTGCTTGGCCGGAATGCCACAGCGTTCAGCCACGGCCTCGGGGGCATATTGCTCGTCCAGATAGCGTTCGGCCATCATGTGGAACACAGGTTTGTGGGTGATACCCGCTGCACGGTGGGTGGCCGACAGGTCCGGCTTGACCCCCGGCTTGTCAAACGCGGTCAGTTTGCCGGTTTTACGGTCCACCACCAAAGGTTTGCCATCGTCGTCCCGCAAGAACAGTCCATGCTCAGGCGAGGTTTCATCGCCATTGACCAAAACCGGCGCGTTAGTATAACGCGCCAGATAATCCAGATCAATCTTGCCCGCCTTCATCAGCAGATGGATCAGCGACAGAATGAACAAGCCATCCGTGCCCGGCGTAATCCCAACCCATTCGTCGGCAATGGCGTTATAGCCTGTGCGGATCGGGTTGACGCCGATCACCTTGGCCCCGCGCGCTTTGATCTTGCCCAGACCCATCTTGATTGGGTTGCTGTCGTGGTCCTCGGCCACGCCGAACAGCATGAACAGCTTGGTATGGTCCCAATCGGGTTGACCAAATTCCCAGAACGCGCCGCCCATAGTATAGATGCCGGCCGCCGCCATGTTGACCGAACAGAACCCACCGTGGGCCGCATAGTTCGGCGTGCCAAAATGCTGGGCCCAAAAGCTGGTAAAGGACTGCGATTGATCGCGACCAGTAAAAAACGCCAGCTTTTCCGGGTTCTTTTCCCGAATCGGCGCAAGCCATTCGGTGGCGATGTCCAGCGCCTCGTCCCAGCTGATTTCTTCGAACTCGCCCGATCCGCGTGGACCAACCCGCTTGAGCGGCGCCTTTAAACGTGACGGCGCATTGACCTGCATGATGCCAGCCGAGCCTTTGGCGCAAAGCACACCCTTGTTGACCGGATGGTCTCGATTGCCTTCGATATAGGCAACTTTACCATCTTTCATATGCACATTGATGCCACAGCGGCAGGCGCACATGTAACAGGTTGTCTGGCGTATCTCGTCCGATACTTTTGGCGATGTATCGACGTTTGGCTGCTGGTAACCCATCTGCTCTCCCTCGGGAATTTTGTCGGCAAGTTAGTGGAACATATACAAATATGCGAATACTTTTTTGAATGTGTGAATATGTCGCTATTTTCGCGCGTCAATCGCCACGTATTCCCGTGGCTCCGGCCCTTCATACAGCGTCAGAGGACGGATCAGGATGTTGCGCCTTTGCTGTTCGATACATTGGATGACCCAGCCGGGCACGCGGCCAATGGCAAAGATCGGCACATAAAGGTCCATGGGCACGCCATGCAACTGATAGATCACCCCGGAATAGAAATCGACGTTCACGTTCAACCCATGACGCGCGTATGGCTGCATCGCGTCGACTACGGCTTGCAGAATGGCGTACCATTCCGGCGCGCCCATTTCTTCGCCCAACTGACGCACGCCGTCACGCATATGTCGCGCACGCGGGTCTTCGCGCCGATAGACCCTATGGCCAAACCCGGTAACAGCCTCGCGATTCTTGCGTTTTGCGGCGACGTAAGCAGCGGCGTTTTCCGGTGTGCCAATTTCCTGCACCATTTTCATCACGTCCTCGGCAGCACCGCCATGAGCCGGCCCCGCGAGGGTGGAAAGCGCGGTGACGATGGCACCATGCAGATTGGCCTCGGTGGCAATGGTGACACGGGCGGCAAAGCTTGAGGCGTTGCTGCCGTGTTCGGCATGCAGGATAAAATCCACATCGGCAAGACGGGCAGCACTGGGGCTGGGTTTTTCGCCTTTCAGCATCCACAGCCAGTTTGCGGCATGCGACAGGGCAGGGTCGGGGGCGATGGGTGTGCGACCGTTGCGCAGGGCCTCATGCGCGGCGATGATCATTGGCACTTGCGAAATCAGCCGGATGCCATTGGCAATAAATGCCGGTTCGCCCAAGGCCTGGCTGTCCGGTTCGATCGCGGCAAGGGCCGAAACGCAGGTTCGCAGCACATCCATCGGGTGACCGCCCTTGCACGCGGTGATGATGTCGGTGATCTGTGGCGGCAGGGTGCGGGCGGTTTTCAGTGCGGCGTCGAAGGTGGCCAGATCCTGAGAACTGGGCAATTCGCCGTATATCAGCAGATAGGCCACTTCCTCGAAGGTGGATTTGGTCGCAAGATCGTCGATCGAATAGCCACGGTAACTCAGGGTGCCTGCCGCCCCGTCAATATCGCTGACGCCGGAGCGTTCGAAATAGATGCCTTTCAGACCTCTGTTGATCTTGACCTTATCGTTCATTGCTGGCTCCTATCGGGCATGTCTGTTCTTGATACCGCATTTTCCACGGCAAAGGCACGCGCGTCACGCGTAGTGTTCCCTGAAATGTCCGATACGCGCGTGGCTGAGGCGGCAGAGATCTTGGCGACCCGCGGATTGTGCCAGCCTCTGGCGTTGGCCGACCCTTCCGAGCGCCAAGTGGCGGCAATCATCCGCACACGCGGCTGTCGGGAGGCGTTTGCACGCAAACTGGTGCAAAAGCCGCTATACCGCGCCGCTGCCATGGTTGCGGCAGGCGAGGCGGATGTGCTGGTGGCCGGGGCTGATGCCCCGACGCGCGAGGTGATCAAGGCGGCAGGCATGGCCATCGGGCTGGCCCCGGGCGTGAGCACGCCGTCGTCATTTTTCCTGATGCTGTTCCCGGACGGGCGCGAATTGGTATTTGCCGATTGCGCGGTGAATGTCGCCCCGGACGCGGCCACCTTAGCCGACATCGCGCGGGCCTCATCGGCCTCTGGCGAGGCTCTCTTCGGGGCTTCCAGGGTTGCGCTGTTGTCGTTTTCCACCGGGTCTTCGGGGGGTGGCGGCAGTGTCGATATGGTCCGGGAGGCCGCTTTGCTTAGCGGGTATGCCGGACCGGTGCAGGCGGACGCCGCACTGAATGCGCGGATCGCGGGGATCAAGGGGATTGAATCGGTGGATGCCAATGTGCTGATTTTCCCTTCGCTGGATGCGGGTAACATTGCCTATAAGCTGTGTCAGGAACTAGGGGCTGCGCAGGCACTGGGCCCGTTCCTGCAAGGGTTTGCCCGCCCGGTCTGTGATCTTAGCCGGGGGGCGAGCGTTGACGATATCGTCAACGCCACTGTTATAAGCATCGCAATGGGTGAACGGGCCTGCTCACTCAATCGCTAAACTTCCAACTGTGTCGTAGGGCGGGGTTTCACCCCGCCATCCCCTGAGGCGGCGGGGTGAAACCCCGCCCTACGACAAACCTTTGGCGTTCAAATGTTCTGTTCCTGCATGTCGCCCGCATCAATCCCGGCCACTTCCACAGGGTTTTTCATCGCGTCACGGCGGAACGGTTCGCCTAGTTCCTGGTTGATCATCGCCTCGATCAATGTGGTGATGCCGTTATTCATCTGGTCCTTGATCGCCTGATCAAGTGCAGCCGTCAGCTCCTCCATTGAATGGACCACAACACCTTTCAATCCGCAGGCATTGGCGATCCCGGCATACGACACCCCAGTTCCCAACTCAGTGCCAACAAAGTTGTCATTATACCAAAGCGTCGAGTTACGCTTTTCCGCGCCCCACTGATAGTTGCGAAACACCACTTGCGTCACAGCGGGCCATTCGTCCCGGCCAATCGCCGTCAGTTCGGTCACGGCAATGCCAAACGCGCCATCACCGGAAAACCCGACAACCGGCACATCCGGACAGCCGATCTTGGCCCCGACCACCGAGGGCAGGCCATAACCGCAAGGGCCGAACAGGCCCGGTGCCAGATACTTACGCCCCTCTTCGAACGATGAATAGGCATTGCCGATCGCACAGTTGTTGCCAATGTCCGAGGAAATGATTGCCTCACCCGGCAGGCCCGCCATGATCGCTCTCCAGGCTTTTCTCGGGCTTAGCCAATCCGGCTTGTCCGCACGGGCGCGCTGGTTCCAGGTGGTGCCCGGGTCGTCCTCTTCGTGGTCCATGCTGGACAGTTCCTGGGCCCAGGCCGATTTGGTCTGTGCAATCAACCCTTCGCGGTCGGACCGTCCGGCGTCTCCCGCACTCTCGCTTAGCTTTTCAAGGATCGAACGGGCCACCTTGCCTGCATCGCCAACGATGCCAACGCTCACCGGTTTGGTCAGGCCAATCCGATCCGGGTTCAGATCAACCTGAATGATCTTCGCCTGCGTCGGCCAATAATCAATGCCATAGCCCGGCAGGGTAGAAAACGGGTTCAACCGCGACCCCAGTGCCAACACCACATCAGCTTTGGAGATCAACTCCATCCCCGCCTTGTTGCCATTGTACCCCAATGGCCCGGCAAACAAAGGGTGCGAGCCGGGAAAGGCATCATTATGCTGATAGCCGACACATACCGGCGCCGACAGGCGTTCGGCCAACGCAACCGTGTCGCCAATTGCGCCCGACAGGATCACCCCGGCACCGTTCAGGATCACCGGGAACTTGGCACCGGACAACAAGTCAGCCGCCTGTTGCAACGCAGTCTCGCCGCCACCGGGGCGTTCAAACCCGACGATGGCCGGCAATTCGATGTCCACCACTTGCGTGAACATATCGCGTGGCACGTTGATCTGCGCCGGGGCAGACGCACGGCGCGCTTTCATGATCACCCGGTTCAGAACCTCGGCCACACGGGTCGGGTCGCGCACTTCTTCCTGATAACACACCATGTCTTCGAACATCTTCATCTGTTCGACTTCCTGAAACCCGCCCTGACCGATGGTTTTGTTGGCGGCCTGCGGTGTCACCAGCAACAGCGGTGTGTGGTTCCAATAGGCGGTCTTGACTGCGGTCACAAAGTTGGCAATCCCCGGACCGTTCTGGGCAATCATCATGCTCATTTTACCGGTGGCGCGGGTGTACCCGTCCGCCATCATCCCGCCCGACCCTTCGTGGGCGCAATCCCAGAAATTGATGCCCGCCTTGGGAAAAATATCCGAGATTGGCATGAACGCCGACCCAATGATGCCAAACACCTCACTGATCCCGTGCATCTGCATGGTTTTGACAAAGGCTTCTTCGGTGGTCATTTTCATTTTGGGACAGCTCCTGCGCGTAGGGTGATTCCGGCGGATCGCCGACTAGAGCGAAACCAATCTAATCAGAGTCATGCATTCATCCTCCAGCCCGAGGCAGCGTTTTCTTTTCCAAACGCGTTCGGGCCGGAGAGTGAATTCAATTGGATTGGATTCGCTCTAATTCGGTGTAGGCAGGCAAACAAACCGCCAATAGGGCCAGATTGCCATACTGGATGAATCCAGGCGCTACACAAACCCCGCGAAGAAAGCCATTCATGGCTTGATGAGCGGCCCCTCAACAGGCATCCAACACCTCAGCAACGCGGGCGATTCCGGTGGCAATTCTCTCAACCGGGATCGACGAATACCCCAACCGGTAATAATTCAACGGTCTGGAGCCCCGGGCAAAAAACGGCCCCCCCGGTTCGACCACAACACTTTTGTCCCGAAACGCCCCGGTCAATCCGGCAATATCCGCCCCCTCAGGGCCCCGCATCCACAACGACGACCCCCCATAAACTCCGCGCCCGGCAATGTTCAGCCCATGCTCGGCCACCGCAGTTTCCAGCGCCACCCTTCGGTCATGCAGGGCCACACTCATGCGTTTGATCTGTGCATCATAATGCCCAAGACTCAGAAAATAGGCCGCCGTCCTTTGAATATGCCCCGGCGGATGGCGCAGAATCACGGCCCTCAGGGCGCGTGCCTGACGGATAAACGCCTCTGACCCGACCAGATATCCCAGCCTTAACCCCGGAAACAGCGACTTGGAAAAACTGCCGACGTAAATCACCCGCCCGTCGAGATCCAACGACTTCAACGCCGGGGACGGGGCGGCCAGAAACGACATTTCAAATTCGTAGTCGTCTTCGATGATCAGCGCATCCAATTCGCGCGCCCGCTCCAGCAAAGCCTGGCGGCGCGCCAGCGGCATGGTCGCTGTGGTCGGGCTTTGATGGCTTGGGGTTGTGAAAATCACATCGGCCCGGTCGGGAATATCCTCGGGCGGCAACCCGTCATCATCCACTTTCACCAGATCCAGATTGCCCTGGATATTCAACAGCAAATCGCGTTGCGCGTGATAACACGGATCCTCCATCACCACGTTCTTCCCGCGCCCCAGCAAGATTTGCGCGCTTAACCACATGGCATTCTGCGCGCCCATAGTGATCAGAATCTCTTCGGGTCTGGCCGTAATCCCCCTTCGGGGCAAAGTATGGCGGGCGATATATTCGATCAGCAATGGGTCATCCTGATCAAAGTAATCTCCGGTCAGCGCTGCAAAATCCTTTTGTCCCAGCGCGCGCAACGCGCACAACCGCCAATTGGCGTGATCAAACAGGCCCGGGTCGGCCTGCCCGTAAATGAAAGGATAGCGCATTTTCCGCCAGTCCGCAGGCTTGACCGGCGTATCCCCACCAGTGAAATCGTGACTGATTACCCGGTTCCAATCGATCTTGTCCTCGCCCCGTGGGGCGGGCGAATAAACCGGCGGCACCGGCGCGTTTTCGGACACGAAGTATCCCGACCGCCCGCGCGCATCCAGATAGTCATTGGCCACCAGTTCGGTATAGGCTAGCGTGACGGTGATCCTTGCCACCCCCAGATGCACCGCCATCCCGCGTGACGATGGCAGTTTTTCACCAATGTGAAACCGCCCCGACAGAATGCCTTCGGCAATCATCTGCTGTATCCGCGCCTGCAACGTACCCTGGGCATCGGCGTTCAGAAAAAAGGTTTCAACTGGAATGGACATAGCTAAAGAATAGACTGGACTTATTCCAAGCGCAAACTGGACTTGTCACGAGTGCGAAGCCACCGGATGTAAGGCGTAGAAATATTTGGCAGGAACTTTTCGGCAAACATTCTAATTCAGGTCCAGGCGCACCTGAAGCTTTACATATTCGACAAAAAACCGCTCAACAAAAAAGCGTTGGGATAACGCGCTCCCAGACGGTAGATTGATCAAAAGAGGAGGTTCAGCTTGGAGCGGCGACTGGTTGCCATTCTCGCCATCGACGTGGTGGGTTACTCTGCGCTGATGCGAAGAGACGAGGAAGGTACGCTTGCCAATCTTCTGGCCTGCCGTGAATTGACCGACAAACATATAGCGGCCCATACCGGGCGTATTTTTGCGACCGCGGGTGATAGTGTACTGGCCGAATTTTCCAGGCCAGTCGAGGCGGTGCGATGCGGGATTGATATTCAACAAGAGTTGGCAACCAGAAATGGGGACCGTCATGAAGACAACCGGATGGATCTGCGTATCGGTGTTAATCTTGGGGACGTCATGGAACAGGACGGCAATCTGTTCGGTGACGGGGTCAATGTGGCGGCGCGGCTGGAATCTTTATCTGAGCCGGCTGGCATGTGTGTGTCCGATTCCGTCTACGAACAGGTACGCGATCGGTTGAGTGTCCAATTCAGGGACTCTGGCGATCAGGTGGTTAAGAACATTGACCGTCCGGTGCGGGCTTGGAAATGGTCTGCACTGGAGCCCACCACGAAAACCAAAACCAAAGTGGAACCCTCGCCTCAGTCTGAATTTCCGTCAATCGCGGTATTGCCGTTCGAAAACATGTCGGGTGATCCAGAACAGGAATTTCTGGCGGACGGCATAGCCGAAGAAATCATAACGACGTTGTCCAAAGTTCCTGGCCTGCTTGTGGTCGCCCGCATTTCCACATTCAGTTACAAAGGACAGTCGATCGACGTAAAGCAAATCGGGTCCGAGCAGAATGTGCGTTATGTGTTGGAGGGCAGTGTCCGCAGGTCCGGCAACCGCGTTCGCGTCACTGCGCAGCTTGTTGACGCCGTCAGCGGGCACCATCGGTGGGCCGAACGGTATGATCGCAATATTGATGACATTTTTGAGTTGCAGGACGAGATGGCGTTGCGCGTTGCCACGGCCCTTCTGGGCGAAATGATCGGTGGCGAAATGGCACGGACCCGTGGTGCTGGGACCACAGATGTTGAGGCCTGGGTACAGCATATAAGAGGCGTCGCGGCCATGCGTTCAATCACCCGAGATGTGCTTTTGGATTCACGGCGGCTGGTAGAGTTTGCCGCCCAGCTTGACCCGACCTATGCCGCACCCCTGAGCACCCTTGGCTTGATACATGCGATGGACGCACGGCACGGATTCAGCGATTCGCGCAGCGGCTCGATCACCAAGGCGCGGGACTATGCCAATCGTTCTATCGCGCTGGATCCAGACAACTCAGAAGCTTATGGTGTTCTGGGCTTTGCCGACAATCTGGACGGGAATCTGAAAGCGGCGATTGAAAAGCATGAAATCTCGCTTCGGATGAACCCCAACCACGCCGAAGTCACAATACGTCATGCTTTGACTTTGGTGTTTAATGGCCAACCGGACGACGCCGTCAGGGCTGCAGAAAAGGCCATGCGCCTTTGCCCCATTCACCCTCCGTGGTATGCTGGAGTATATGGTTTTGCGCTTCGGGCATCGGGGCGATATGACGACTCGATCAAGGAATTTGAAGAATACGGGCGTCTGGTCAAAGGTTTTGGTCATGTTGATCTGACGATTGTGTATGTGATGAAAGGTGACATGGAAGCCGCCCGGCAACAGGCGGGCAAAGTTATGTTACATCGCCCTGATTTTAAAGTATCCAACTGGGCGGCAACGCAACTTTATGCTGACGACCTTGGGTCGCAAATGGACAGGGACGCATTGCTCAAGGCAGGATTACCTGCTTAGAATCGCGTCTTAATCTCGTCCCTCACCACTTCGCGCGCCTTGTGTTTTTCACGCAAGAATACAAACAACCCAGCACCGACGATCATTGCCATGCCGGTCCAGACCTCCCATTCGGGCAGGTCAGACCAGATCATCCAGCCCCAGAACACCGCCAGCGGCAGGCCAACATATTCATATGGCGCGATGGTGGCGGCATTCGACAACCGGTAGGCCTGAGACAGGCAATAGCCGATTATCGCCGAATTGAAGCCCAGCCCGAACAGCAGGACCCAATCGCCCTCCGCCGGCCACACCCAGGCGCGCAGCAGGAACTCGACACTGGCATTGTCGTGGCCGCCGTACCGCCCATCGCCGGCCACCAGCCAGAACAGGGACGAAACCACAACAAACGCCACCTGAATATAGATCGCCATGGCCGAGGCTTTGCTGAAGGGCCCAAGTTTGCGGGTCAAAAGTTGCATTCCGGCATAGGCCAACGCCGACAGCACTGGCAGCAGCAGCACGATCCGATCCACCTCCAGCGCCTCGTTATCGACCCAAGGCCGCTGCATGACGACCACGCCAAGAAAGCCGAACACAACCGCGCCGATCCGCAACGGCCCGACCTTTTCGCCCAGGACCGGGATCGACAGTAACGTGATGAACAAAGGGGCCACAAAGAACAGCGCCGTGGCATCCGCCAATGGCAACACCGCGAAGGCCGCGAAAAAGCACATGTTGGCAATCACCACCAGCAATCCGCGCAAAGCATGCAGGCCGGGTTGGTGGGTCTTCAGGATGCGCCAGCCGCCTTCGGCCTGCACCAAAAACAGGGTGAACACGATACCAATGGCCGACCGGGCAAAGACGATCTGATGCAGCGGATAGCCGCCGGACAATTGCTTGACCAGCATATCGTTGACTGAAATGGCCAGCATTCCAAACAGAATAAAGGCAATCCCGGCAGTGGGCCCGAAAGCGGACCTGTGCGATATTGCGCCGCTCATGTGGGTCTCCATTCGTGGGATGGGATAAAGCCCGCCGCACAGACCTCAGCGTTATCACATATTGCCGGTTTGACAATGCTGCGATTTTACAATGCCTGGGCGCGGTTTTTGCGATTGGCCTTAGGCGTCAGGCCGATATACTCTGCCCCAAAACCAACATCATTTCCGAGGCCCCCAATGAAGATGAGCGACCAACGCGAGATTGCCGCCGACCCGGCCACTGTTTACGCGGCCCTGCTGGACCCCGAGGTGCTCAAGGCCTGCGTGCCCGGTGCTACCGAAGTGATTGGCAACCCAGGCGATGGCTATACCGCAAGTGTTACCCAAAAGGTCGGACCGGTGAAGGCGACCTTCAAGGGACAGGTTATCATGGCCAATATGGTCGAAAACCAATCTCTGACCATATCGGGGTCTGGCAAAGGGGGGGCTGCCGGGTTTGCCAAAGGCGGGGCCGAAGTGACGCTGACACCATCCGAAACCGGCACCCTGCTTGCGTATGAGGTCGAAGCCAAAGTGGGCGGTAAGATCGCCCAGCTTGGCAGCCGCTTGATCGACGGTTTTGCCAAAAAGATGGCCGATCAGTTCTTTACCAACCTGCAACAGGCTATTGAGGGTCCGGCAGACCCCGCCGACGACGGCCCATCCGGGTCGGACAAGGCCCCCGCCAAAAAGGGCTGGTTCAAGAAAGTTACCGGACGAAGTTGACCCAACAAACGCTATCGTTTCGATCCGCGATCTTCGTAAAGTTTATGCAACGGGCTACCCCAACCCCAACCTTGGTTTATCGCAGCGCGAAGGCCGTGAAACTGTCGGTTTCAAGCGGTTCGCAGCAACACTTTGTTCGACCCAACTGCCTTGGCGATCTTGGAATATTGCAATGACTTGCTTCTCGAGCCAGCAGCACTGCGTAACAAAAGCGTTTCGGTCTGGGCCAGAATCGCCTGCGCTTGTTGGTTCACCTGGGCTGACGTTTCCCGAGACGTTGGCGTCAGAACCCGTGTCGTCGTTTCGGTCGTCCCCGGGCGTGTCGCTTTGCCACGCGGCAAGTCCTGACTGCGATTGCTGCGTGCCAAACTGGCCATCTGATCCGAGGCCGACTTTAAGACCCGCTGGACTTCTTCATAATCGCTGTCTTTGGGAATATCCTTTGACAGGACGCTAAACCGCTCGGCCAGACAATCGATACGGTACGCTTCGTCAAGCGATCCGCAGAATTTTTTGGCCGCCGTCAATCCACTTACGACAACCGCAGTATATGCAACCGACCCGAACTCTCCGGCAGGAAGGATGACGGTATAAATAATTGCACCAGGAACGCCCTGCGCCACTACGGGCACTGCGGGCAACACCATCGAGGCTATCGCCACGGCAAATAGTGGTTTCCGGAAATATGTGCGCATCGGTTCGACTCCTAAATTGGCTATGCCGAAACAGATCATATTATTGCGCCCAAAACAATTGCTGTCTTATGAGCAGAGGTAATAGAAAGCGGGTTTGTGCCGCCTGATGGTTTTAAGCAAGTTGAATTAAACCTTTGCAGGCGCTAAGATTTTTTCAATCACCAATTGATCGGAACGAATCATGTCCAGACTATTCGCACTTCTGACGGCAGGAGTCTTCCTGCTTGGGTTGCCTTCAGTCGGGTCCGCACAGATCAGTAACCTGGCATTGGGGCAGGCAAAATCGCGGCTGGCTTGCGGTGCGGGCGTTGTCGTTTCTGCGGTAACGCTGCCCAATGGGTCGTTGCAGGTAACCTGCGCGCGCAATCCGGTGGAATCTTCGGCATCCTCGACAACCGCGTCAACCGTTGCGCAAACAACTGGTCTGGTCACGCCAGCCGGGATTGGGGCAGTGATCAGCGTGACCATTGTGGTGGGCCTTACCGGTGGGGGCGACACTGGCACCACCACCACCACCAGCCAGCCGCGCCGTGGCTCCGACCGATAGGCGGCCAGGAAACCGGGCCTCGGCGTTGCAAAATTGTCTGCGACACGGGAAATGCACGCTCGCGGGTGATCAAGTTTTCGCGCCTGCCTTGTGAACCGGCAGGCGACATTCTACATCCCTTACATGAAACTCCGCCTGCCATTTATCAAAAACCCGCCCTTGGTGTCCGTTGTGCGCCTGTCCGGTGCTATTGGCATGTCGGGGCGCGGGTCGCTTAATCACCAATACACCGCCCCGATTTTGGAAAAGGCGTTTCGGCGCGGCAAGCCGGACGCAGTGGTTCTTGAAATCAACTCTCCCGGTGGCTCTCCGGTGCAATCGGCATTAATCGGCGGCCATATCCGGCGGTTGGCGCAAGAACTGAACGTACCGGTCTATGGCTTTGTCGAAGATGTGGCGGCCTCGGGCGGCTATTGGCTGGCGGCGGCAGCGGATGAGATATGGGCCGACGACAATTCGGTGCTTGGCTCGATCGGGGTGATATCGGCGGGCTTTGGCGCCCACGTGTTCCTGGCCCGGCAAGGGATCGAACGCCGTGTTCATACAGCGGGCGACAGCAAATCCATGATGGATCCGTTCAGCCCGGAAAAGAAAGAGGACGTGGCCCGGCTCAAAACGCTGCTCGGCGATATCCATGACAATTTTATTGCCCACGTTCAGGCGCGGCGTGGTGACAAGCTGGCCAAATACAAAGGCATGTTCACCGGCGAAGTCTGGCTGGCGGCCCGTGCGCTTGAGTTGGGCCTGATCGACGGGATCGGCCACATGAAACCGCAGATGGTCCAGCGTTTCGGCGACAAGGTTCAGTTTCGCCGTTATAGTTTGCGCCGCCCATTTTTGTCGCGCTTTGGCGCGCAGATCGCCCAGGATACTTTGGGCGGGATTGAGGAACGCGCCGCTTTTGCGCGGTTTGGCTTGTAACGTGATCGTCAAAATCATCTCATTGTTTCTGATCGGCATGGTGGTGTTGGCGATGTTTGGTCGGCTGCGTTTGCCCCGATTGCCCGGATCAAAACGGTTGGCCCGGGCCAAATGCCCCAAATGCGGACGCTTTCGCATCGGCAAGGGCCCCTGCGGTTGCGGCCATCGCGGCAAAGGTGGCCGTACATGATGATGCCCTGGCTGCTGTCTGGCCTGGGGTTGTTGATTCTGCTGCTGGGCGGCGATGTCCTGGTGCGCGGCGCGGTTAATCTAAGCCTTCGACTGGGGGTGCCGGCCCTGATCGTCAGCCTGACGATTGTTGCCTTTGGCACGTCTGCCCCGGAATTGCTGATCTCGATCAAGGCGACGTTGAACAATGCGCCGGGTATCGCGTTGGGTAATGTTGTCGGCTCAAATACCGCCAATATCCTGATGGTGCTGGGTATTCCGGCGCTGCTTGCGACCATGCACACCTCGCAATGCGACAGTGCCAAAACCTACCTGCATATGCTGGGGGCCACGGTGTTGTTCATTGCTCTGGCCTTTACCGGTGAATTCAACGCCACTGGCGGGATGGTCTTGCTGGTGGTGCTGGTGTTGATCATGGCCTCGGTCTTTCGAGAGGCGCGTGGGCATATCAGGGCAGGTGAGCCTGACGATCTGGAAGACATTGATGAGGCTGATCCGGATATGCCGTACTGGCGGATTGGTCTTTATCTGCTGCTTGGCCTGATCGGTCTGCCGCTGGGTGCCAACATTCTGGTCGAAAACGCCACCGTCATTGCCCGGGCTTATGGCGTCACCGATACGGTCATTGGCCTGACCCTGGTGGCTGTGGGCACATCCCTGCCAGAACTTGCCACCACCTTGATGGCGACGCTTCGTCAGCGGGCAGATGTGGCGTTGGGCAATGTTATCGGCTCGAACATGTTCAATCTGCTCGCCATCATCGGCATTGCCACACTGTTTGGCCCAATCCCGGTTGATCCGTCCTTCCTGACCTTTGATCTGTGGGTGATGCTGGCCGCATCACTACTGATGATCCCATTTGTCTTTTTGGGCCGCGACATCACCCGCGCATGGGGCGTAGTGCTGACAGCGCTCTATGCTGCCTATATCGCGGTTGTACTTTTTTAAGGTGAAACGAGCCTGTATCATTGTCACCACGACACCTTTCAGATCAGTTTTTTAGCCCGGGCAGGCCAAAGTTTTGCACCGCTCACGAATCCGTTAACAGAAGATTGCAGAAATGCCTTTAAAATCATTAACTTGGCATGAGGCGTTTATTTTGTTATGCAATTGCAATGACTTACCATAACGCCTAAAAATTAGGCAAAATGGCGAATACCCGAAAAACTAACGGAAATTTCGACCTCGGGGAAAGTTATCATCAGTGTTATCCACAGAAACGGTGGATTTGTTTTCTCTTGATTACTGTCCGCAAATGATTGCAGCCCGCGCCAGAGAATCATATCCCTGTGATATGAACGATCAGCCAGTCGGGCGTAGGGTGGGCAGTTCTGCCCACCGTTCCGGTTGATCGTAAAGAAGGTGGGCAAAACTGCCCACCCTACGGGCCGGTGACAGGTCATTCATTAGGTGAATTGGGTTCAGAGATATGAATGATCAGCCAGAACAAGATAGCCCCGAACCCCCGACTGGCCACGGTGTCATTCAGGGCTATCTCAAATCTCTGGACGCCTCGCCTGGGGTCTACCGGATGCTGGACGCACAGGCGCGGGTTCTTTACGTCGGCAAGGCGCGTGCGTTGCGCGCCCGGGTTTCCAGCTATGCGCGCCCGACGGGTCACAGCCCGCGCATTTCCCGGATGATTGCCGCCACCGCGTCGATGATGTTCCTGACCACCCGCACCGAGACCGAGGCGCTGCTGCTGGAGCAGAACCTGATCAAACAGCTCAAGCCGAAGTACAACGTGCTGCTGCGCGACGACAAAAGCTTTCCCAATATTCTGGTGGCCAAAGACCAGGCGTTTCCCCAGATCAAAAAGCACCGCGGCGCGAAGAAACAAAAAGGCGCGTATTTTGGCCCCTTCGCCAGTGCTGGTGCTGTCAACCGCACCCTGAACCAGTTGCAAAAGGCGTTCCTTTTGCGCAATTGCTCGGACCCGATGTTCGAAAGCCGGACCCGCCCGTGTCTGTTGTACCAGATCCGGCGCTGCTCGGCACCTTGCGTCGGCAAGATCAGCGAAGAGGGTTATGGCCTTGCGGTTCGCGACGCCGAATTGTTCCTGTCCGGGCGCTCTACCAAGGTGCAGGAAGACCTGGCCGCCCAGATGCAGATGGCCTCGGACGCGATGGAATTCGAACGCGCCGCCGCCTTGCGCGACCGCATCCGCGCCTTGACACAAGTGCAGGGCGCGCAGGGGATCAACCCACGTAATGTGTCAGAGGCCGATGTGATCGCGCTGCATATGGATACCGGGCAGGCCTGCGTTCAGGTGTTCTTTATCCGCGCCGGACAGAACTGGGGCAATCACGACTATTACCCGCGCGCAGGCACCGATTTTTCCGCCGCCGAGGTGATGGAGGCATTCCTGGGCCAGTTTTATGACACCAAAGAGCCGCCGCGCCAGATTATCCTGTCCGATGGGATCGAGAATGACGATCTAATGGCTGATGCCCTCAGTCAAAAGGCCGGGCGCAAGGTGGAAATTCTGGTGCCGCAACGCGGTGAAAAGGCCGATCTGGTGGCAGGGGCCCTGCGCAACGCGCGGGAATCGCTGGCCCGGCGCATGTCTGAAAGTGCGACACAGGCCAGATTACTGCGCGGGCTGGCCGAGGCATTTTCGCTGGATGGCCCGCCGACGCGGATCGAGGTTTATGACAACAGTCATATTCAGGGCGCGCACGCGGTTGGCGCGATGATTGTCGCGGGCCCGGACGGATTTATCAAAAACGCCTATCGCAAATTCAACATCAAAGGCGTTGACCTGACTCCGGGCGACGACTTTGGCATGATGAAAGAGGTGCTGGGCCGCCGGTTTTCCCGCCTGCTAAAGGAAGACCCGGACCGCAACAAAGGGCTTTGGCCCGACCTGTTGCTGATCGATGGCGGGGCCGGGCAGGTCAGCGTTGTGGCCGAAATCATGGGCCAGCACGGCGTGCAGGACATCCCCATGGTTGGCGTCGCCAAAGGGGTTGACCGGGACGCCGGCAAAGAGGAATTCCACCGTCCCGGCCAGCGTGCCTTTGCCCTGCGTCACAACGATCCGGTGTTGTATTTTGTCCAGCGTCTACGGGATGAAGCGCATCGTTTTGCCATCGGCACCCACCGTGCCAAACGGTCCAAGGCCATCGGGGCCACGCCGCTGGACGAAGTGCCGGGCGTTGGGGCCACGCGCAAACGCGCGTTGCTGGCGCATTTTGGTTCGGCCAAGGCAGTTTCGCGGGCTGATTTGAAGGATCTGAAGGCGGTTGACGGGGTATCGGGTGCCCTTGCCGACACCATTTACGACTTTTTCCACGATAAGGGGTGATCCAAATGACACGCCTCACGGCGTGACTGGATTCTTAAAAGATGTGGCAAGGTGACAAGATTTTGCTAACGCCTGCTTTCATGTTGAGGGTCCGCGCGATACTGTCGGCCTATGAGATGGAATCTTCCCAATATCCTGACGCTTTCGCGTCTGTTTGCGGCCCCCGGGCTGGCGGTGATGTTCCTTTATTTCACCAGACCATATGCCGATTGGTTTGCCCTGAGCCTGTTTGTCATTGCCTCTCTGACCGATTGGCTTGACGGCTATCTGGCGCGGGCCTGGAAACAGGAAACCAAACTGGGCACGATGCTGGACCCGATTGCCGACAAGGCGATGGTGATTATTGCACTGATGGTGATCGTCGGCTTTTCGTCGATGTCACCCTGGCTGGTCCTGCCGGCCACGTTCATTCTGTTTCGCGAAGTGTTTGTTTCGGGCCTGCGAGAATACCTTGGCGATACGGCTGGCACGTTGAAGGTGACAGCATTGGCCAAGTGGAAAACCACGGCGCAGATGGTGGCCATTGCCGTGTTGTTCGCCCAGGGCGTGTTTGAGCATTATCTGGGCATGTCGATCATCGGCATGGACAATGAACTGGTGGGGCAAATCCTGAACGGAGAAGTTGAGGACCTGCATGGATTGCACTGGAAACTGGCCGGGATGGACTGGACCGGGCGGATTGGTCTTTGGTTGTTGTGGCTTGCGGCGGCGCTGACGCTGATCACCGGATGGGATTACCTGCGCAAAGCGATGCCGTATCTGAGGGAAACATCATAATGGATGTATTGTATTTTGCCTGGGTCCGCGAACGTATCGGCCTGCCCAAAGAGCGAATCGATACCAGTGCTGCAACCGTGACCGCCCTGGTTGATGAATTGCGCGCGCGCGAAGAACGCTATGCCGCTGCGTTTGCCGATCTCAGCGCGTTGCGTGTGGCGGTTGATCAGGAGTTGGTCGATTTTGACGCGCCATTGGCAGGCGCGCGCGAAGTGGCGTTTTTCCCGCCGATGACGGGCGGCTAGAGCGTGTCCAACAAACATGAATTCAGTCAGCCGCCCGAACGCGTTATGCTTTGCAAACCCTGCCTCGGGCGGCTGACTGAATACATGAGCCCTGTTAGATTGGATACGCTCTAAATGCGGATTGTGGTTCAGGAGGCCGGGTTTGACGCCGGTCAGGAACTGACCCGGTTCAGTGCGGCTGATCCTGGTATTGGTGCGATTGTCAGCTTTACCGGCGTGGTGCGCGACACCGCCGAAGGCACGCTTGATGTGATGCAGATCGAACATTACCCCGGCATGACCGAGGCCGCATTGACCAAGATCGCACAAGAGGCAATGACCCGCTGGGCATTGGGCGATATCCTGGTGATCCACCGGTTCGGACGGCTGGCCCCGGGGGATCAGATCATGATGGTGGCCACGACATCGGCGCACCGAAAGGACGCTTTTGAAGCGGCGGAATACCTGATGGATTACCTTAAATCCCGCGCGCCATTCTGGAAGAAAGAGATTCTGCGCGATGGAGCGCACTGGGTTGCCGCGAGGGACGAAGACGAAGATGCGTTGGGGCGCTGGGACTGACGCTAAACGCCAGTTCGCTCAATATGTGCGCGCATTTCTTCCGCCTCTAGGCGCGCCTCGCGCAACCCGTCCATCGCCGCATTCAGTTCGGCTTCGCTTTGGATCAACTGATTGCTCAGCTCGGCCTCACGTTGTTGCAGATAGGTGATTGCCTGGTCGCGGGTTTCTTCGGCCTCGTGCAATTCCTGGCTCATCCGGTCCAGCTCATTGACGTCCTTCTTGTTCACCCGGGTAAAGCGATGCACCAGCCAATGGGTGAACCAGCCGGTCATGAACGCGACAAACAGGATGGTCGCGGTGGTTATGATGAACTCAATTCTGTCCATTGCTGGCGTCCTCTGCGTCGGATTGCTGGGGGGCGGGTTGATCTGATTCCGGGTCTTCGCTGGTGGTGTCGTCGGTCTCGGTCGGGGCGGGGTCTTCCTCGGATTCCACTGCGGTCTCTTCTACAGCCTCTTCCTCGACTTCTTCCACAGTTTCTTGCTCTGTAGCTTCCTCGGCAACATCTTCTGTGACCTCAGGCTCTGTTCCCGCCTCCTGTGCCACACTGTCCGGCGTGGCTTCCGGCGTGGCCGTCATATCGAGCGGCAGATCGGGCCGGATCAGCCGGAATTCGATCCGGCGGTTATCTTCGCGCCCCTGTTCGGTGCCGTTGTCGGCGATTGGCGTGCTTTCACCGTACCCCACGGCCACATAGGTTGAGGTTATTACCCGGCGCGACCGCAACTCATTCAACACCGATTGGGCCCGGGCCTGGCTTAGCGATTGGTTCATGCCCTCGCGGCCCTGACTGTCAGTATGACCTTGAATTTCCAACCGTATCTCGCCGCATTTGTTAAGAATGTCGGCCAGCGCGTTCATCGTGTCCAACGCCCCGGCCGCAATTGTTGCCGACCCCGGTTCGAACGATATCTTGGCGTCGGTCTGAACGGCGGCCAGATCGGCCTCACACACGTCAGGGGCAGGGGTCAGATCAACCGGGTCAGGCAGCTTGCGATAGGTGATATCAAGAGCAAATGTTCCGGCCCCGCCAAGTTTGGCCGCCAGCAGGGTGGCAATGTCGGAACTGGCCTGTTCGCGCTCGGAAATGCCGCTGATGACCAACGTATCAGCGGTGACAATCACCGACCCGTTGACCAGATACGACAGCGCTTCCAACCCGGCCAGAACCCGCACCGGCCAGTTGGCTGGCAGGCCGTCGACAATGCGGGATGCGGTATACACCATGTCCGACCCGAAACGCGCTTTGGCATAGGCATCCGTCATGTCGCGCAAGCTTGCATCACTCACCCGGCCCCGCAATTGCACAAGGCCCTCCGGGCTTAGGGTGGCGGTGAACTCGGACGGGCCGGTGGTTCCCGCCTCGTCCACCGGTTGTGGCAGGATGGCATGCAGGGCAAAAACCGGCGGCAACGAAGTTTGCAACTCGCCGATGACCCGGTCGAACCTGGCCACATCGGTGCCATCCTGGGCCACCAGCGTGATGTCGGCGTTTGACATGGTCACCGTGCCGGCCTCAATCTTGGCCAGGGCGCGAATGGAAAGTGCTGCGGCGCGGGCCCAGGTCGGGCTGGGTGCGCCCATGCCGATGGTGCACTCTGCGGCGCGTTCCAACCCGGCTTGCTTTGCGGCCAACATGATCTGTGCTTTGGTGGCGACGCTGTCGGCGGAACAGGCATCAAACCGCGCGCCATTGCTGTCGATCAGAAAACGCAGGGTAAATGGCGTGATGACCGGGCGTGGCGCAGATATATCCAGCGCCAGTCGCAGTCCCGGCGGTGCTGCGCGGGTCAGTTCGGCCTCCAGCCGGCGTTTGGCCTCGATACTTTCCGAGATCGCCGTTATCACCACTTGCCCGGCCGTGACCGAGATTTTTGAGCGTGGCAACCGGTCAAGGGCGACCACGGCAAAACCCATCGCGTCCTGCCAACCTCTTGGCACCGGATAGCGTGCGACCTGAAGCAGATCACTGACCTGTCCGTCGTCGTCGATCCGGCGCAGTTGCTTCATCAGCGCCAGCCGGTCAGTCGTGGACGGGATCAGACCAATGATCGAAATACCGCTGTCGTTGCGCAGGACTTCAACCGAAAACCGCGGTGCCACAATATCAGCCTGTGCTTTGATCTGCATTGCGTCGATGATCCGAGCCGCGTCGATGATGCCGCCAATAAGGCTTTTGACGCTGAACCGGACGGCTTCGTCCGGGGCGGTGCCGGACAGGATGACTTTCAACCCGTCGGCCTGAACCTCGGCCCAGGTATGGTCGGACTTGTCGAGCAGTTCGCGCACGTCAATCTCGGTCCGGGTCTCAACCGCGGTAACGGCGAAACTGGCGGCAACAAGGCACAGACCGGCCGCCAGAAGCAGCGCGATCAATGAGATAAAAAGTGAGGACAGGCGCATGGTTGAGTTTGATCACAATCTCGTGAGTGTTCGGCTTGATTACAACAGGATCGGGTGGCAATCCAGTGCCCAATATGGCCGGTTTCAACTAAACCAGCAAGGCGGCACTAAAGCACATCAGCGGGATCAGGCCGGTATCGCGATTGCTGTGAAACAATTGCAACATCTTGGCGCTGTCATCAGGGTCAAACCCGCGCAACTGCCAGGCCATATGCCAACCCATGGCCCAAGGCCCGGTCAGCGCCAGAACCATCGCCAGCACGGACGCATTAGGCATCAACGCCTGAATCACCGCCAGCCCCATCAGGCCAATGGTTGCCATCAGAAAATACTTGAGCCACCGAACAGAATCGCGCCCAAACAGCAATGCGGTTGATTTGATCCCGATCAGCGCGTCGTCTTCAGTGTCCTGATGCGCATAGATAGTATCGTAAAACAACGTCCAGGCGATGCCCGCGGCGTAAAGAATAACCGCAGGCCAGTGCAACGCGCCCGTATGCGCCGTCCAGACCAGCAACGCGCCCCAGTTGAACGCCAGTCCAAGGAACACCTGAGGCCACCAGGTGAACCGCTTGGCAAAAGGATAGATCGCCAGCGGCAGCAATGACAACACGCCCAAAGCAATTGCCGCCCGGTTAAAGGTCAGCAGGATCGCCAGCGCCAGCAAC
Organism: Paracoccaceae bacterium; assembly: GCA_030625695.1. Taxonomy (GTDB): domain Bacteria; phylum Pseudomonadota; class Alphaproteobacteria; order Rhodobacterales; family Rhodobacteraceae; genus NVQY01. The sequence continues at coordinate 26,555 of DAOUQK010000003.1, forward strand.
GCCTGCACCCCCATCCAGATCACCGCCCCCATCACGCTCACCTGTCCCGATGGGATAGGCCGCGAGCGGGTGCGCGCAACCTGCGCGTCAAACTTGCGGTCGGAAATATCGTTCCATGTACAGCCCGCCCCGCGCATCAAAAAGGCCCCCATGGCACAGGCCACCACCAGCCAGGCATCCTCCAGGCGTGGGCTTTGATCCCACAACATTGCCAATACCAGCCCCCACCAGCAGGGGATCAGCAGCAACCAGGTGCCAATTGGCCGGTCAGCACGGGACAGACGCAGATAGGGGCGGGCGACTGCGGGGGCGTATCTATCGACCCAATTGCCGGAAACCGCATCGGCAACCTGCCCATCCGGCCCTGTGGGAATATCTGGCATCTCACCATCGCCTTGCATATGTAAAACCCCATGAGAGCAAAGATCAGACTGTATGTAGAGCACCCTTTGGGTGCAGGGCAATCACTTCCCTTGAACCGGGATCAGGCGCATTACCTTTTTGGGGTGATGCGGATGGGCGTGGGCGGCCATGTGGCACTGTTCAACGGGCGCGACGGTGAATGGCTGGCCAAAGTGGCCGAGGCGGGCAAACGCAACGGTGTTCTGAAGGTGGTCGAACAATCGACCCCGTTGCAGATGCCCCCCGACCTGTGGCTTTTGTTTGCGCCGATCAAAAAGGCCCGCACCGATTTCATCGTCGAAAAAGCGGCGGAAATGGGTGCTGCACGAATTGTGCCGGTGCAGACCGAATTCACCAATGCTGAACGTATCCGTCAGGATCGCTTGCAGGCCCACGCGGTCGAGGCGGCGGAACAATGCGGCGGCACCTTTGTGCCAGAAGTAAGCAACCTGCAAAAACTGGACCGGGTGCTGGCCGACTGGCCCGAAGGGCGTCAGTTGATGTTCTGTGATGAGGTTCTGGCGGGCGGCTCCTCCACCCTTTCGGGTGTCCTCGCAGCTCACAAATCCGCGCCTTGGGCCATTTTGATTGGCCCCGAAGGCGGGTTTTCCGATAAGGAACGCAGCCGCCTGAACGCGCTGCCCTTCACCCACCCGATCAGTCTTGGTCCCCGCATCCTGCGCGCCGACACGGCGGCGGTCGCAGCACTGACGCTTTGGCAGTTGGCGCTGGGGGACTGGCAATGATCCGCAAAGCCACCCCGCAAGACCTGCCCGCACTATTGGCTTTTCTGCAACCTCGCGTCGCAACCTCGCTGTTTCTGTCCGGCAATCTGCATGATCACGGCCTGAACGCCACGGGACACCGCACCGCGACGCAGTTCTGGATTGCTGCGGCTGGCGGCGATATTCAGGCCGTTTTTGGCAGTTCCGAAGCGGGTTATCTGATGTGTGAAGCGCCAGATTTCGATCCCGATTGGTCCGCCGATCTTCGCCGGGCGATGACCGGGAGAAAGGCGATCGGTCTAAGCGGCGAGGTCGGGCAGGCCGTGGCCTTTCGTACCGCCCTTGGGCTGGGTGATCACCCGGTTTCGTTCGAAGATGTCGAACCGCATTTTCTGCTGAATCTCGACGATCTCGTCATGCCGGACGGCGCAACAATATTGCGCGCCCCGACCGATACCGATTTGCCGAAAATTGTGGCGTGGCGTCTTGCCTATGACCGCGAGGTTTTTGGCGAGGAAAACACCGCAGATAATCGGTACAAATCGGAACAACGCGTGTCAGGCCTTGTACAAAACGGACGATTGCGCCTTCTGACGCACGAAAACACGCCGGTGGCCATGACCGGCTTCAACGCCGCCCTTCCGGAAATCGTCCAGATCGGCTCGGTCTATACACCCCCCGAATTTCGCGGTCAGGGCCACGCCCGCCGCGCCGTTGCCCTGCACCTGGCCGAGGCCCGCAACCAGGGTGTCAAATCCGCTGTTCTGTTCGCCGCAGGCCCTGCTGCCGTCAGGGCGTATCAAAGCATCGGCTTTACTCAAATCGGTGAATACGCGCAGGTCGCTTTCGCTAACCCCTTGATTTTGGGAGACTCCGCATGAGTTTTATCCGCCCCGAAGCACGCGCCGCCATCTGGCGCTGGCGCGAAGTGCTGACCGGCATCGGGATTGGCACACTGGGCCTCAGTTGGGTGCTTGGTCCCGGTGGCCTGCTTGGCTGGCTTGGCTGGGTGCTGGTCATGGCCTGCGTGGCTTTGGTGGTGATTGGCGTGCAACGAGCACGGTTTCGCGCAGGTTTTGGAGGGGTCGGGATGGTGCAGGTGGACGAAGGGCAAGTGTCCTATTTCGGCCCGTTGACCGGCGGCTCGGCCGCGATGTCGGACCTGCGCCGCTTGTCGCTTGACCCAAGAATGAAGCCGAAGCACTGGGTTCTGGAACAGCCCAGCCAACCACCATTGTTCATTCCGGTCAATGCCGAAGGGGTCGATGCGCTGTTTGATGTGTTTGCCACCCTGCCGGGGTTGAACACCGAACGGATGCTGTCCGGGCTGGCCGAACAGGGCACCCACCCGATCGTGATCTGGCAAAAGACAACGACGCAAGGTTCTGTCACTTCCATGCATTGACAGTCGCCCATTTTGACCCCACTTCTTGCCGACAGACATATCAGGAGCGCGCTCATGTCCATCCCTCAGTCCGGCGGCGGACCAATTGAACATCACTCACAATTGGCCGAGTTGATGGCCAAAGGCTGCAAGCCAAAAGAAGATTGGCGCATCGGCACCGAGCACGAGAAGTTCGGCTATTGCAAAGACACCCATCAGCCTTTGCCCTACGAAGGTGAACGCTCGATCCTGGCGGTGCTTGAAGGCCTGCGCGATCATCACGGATGGTCGCCGGTCTCTGAAGGTGGCAAACTGATTGGCCTGGAAAAAGACGGTGCCAATGTCAGCCTTGAACCCGGCGGGCAGGTGGAACTTTCCGGAGCACCGGTCGAAACCATTCACGCCACCTGTGACGAGGTGAACACCCACCTGCGCGAAGTCAAGGACATCGCTGACAAGATCGGTGTGCGGTTTATCGGCCTTGGGGCGGCGCCGGAATGGACCCACGATGAAATGCCGCTGATGCCCAAGGGGCGCTATGCCCTGATGAACGATTACATGGGCAAGGTCGGCACCATGGGCCGGACCATGATGCGCCGGACCTGCACCGTGCAGGTCAATCTCGATTTTGGGTCCGAGGCCGACATGGTCAAGAAAATGCGCGTGGCATTGGCGTTGCAGCCGGTTGCCACAGCCCTGTTCGCCAATTCTCCGTTCTTTGAGGGCAAGGTCAACGGGTTGAAAAGCTGGCGTTCGCGCGTTTGGCGCGACCTCGACCCGGCCCGTACTGGGATGTTGCCGTTTGTGTTCGACGAAGGCTTTGGGTTTGAGTCGTGGGTCCAGTACGTGCTCGACGTGCCGATGTATTTTGTCTATCGCGATGGCACGTATATCAACGCTTTGGGCCAGTCATTCCGTGATTTCCTGAAGGGTGAACTACCCGCCATGCCCGGTGAAAAGCCGACGCTAAGTGATTGGGCCGATCACCTCACCACCGTTTTCCCCGAAGCGCGGGTCAAGCAATATATCGAAATGCGCGGTGCAGACGGTGGTCCATGGCGCCGCCTTTGTGCGTTGCCGGCATTCTGGGTTGGGTTGATGTACGACCAAAGCTCGCTGGACGCTGCCTGGGATCTGGTCAAGGACTGGGACGCTGAAACGCGTGAAGCGTGGCGCGTCGAGGCATCGGTTCATGGGCTTCAGGCCAAAGTTGCCGGCCGACGCATGATTGATCTGGCCTCTTGGGTGCTGGATATCTCGCGCGCGGGCCTCAAGGCACGCGCACGCCCCGGTTTGGGTGGAATGGTCCAGGACGAGCGGCATTTTCTGCATGCGTTGGAAGACAGCGTCGAGACGGGCATGGCCCCGGCGGACGAGTTGCTGGAGAAGTATAACGGCGAATGGAAGGGTGATCTGAGCCGGATTTATGACGAGTTCAGTTATTGATCGAGGGGCCGCTCCTCAAGCCCTGACGGGCTTTCTTCGCAACTTCGGTGAGGGACTATCCAAGCGTGCAACGCGATTGAGTATACCTTGATACGTGCGTGTTAAGACGCTTGGCCAGAACGGGCCAGCACCGGCCCGAAACTCATATGCCCGCATTTGCCTTCGTGGTCTCCTGGCCCCATGGCAAAGCGGTGATGTTCCAGGTCGTCATACGCCTCCGTGTGATTGCCCCCAATATCAGAGCGCTCAGGCCACGCGCAGGACAATCTTGCCGATATGCTGCTTGCTGACAAAGGCCTCTTGTGCGCGGTCAATGTCCGGCAAGGGATAAGTTTCAGCAACCAAAGGCGCAATCTTGCCAGTCTCGATTTGCCTGATAAGCGAGGCGAAAACGCCCGGATCCAGAACCGTACAGCCAAAGAAACTCAGGTCTTTCAGGTAAAGCGTGCGAATATCAAGCTGCACCAGCGGCCCGCCGATAGCCCCGGAAACCGCGTATCGCCCGCCGGGGCGCAGAACCTCCAGCAACTCGGGCCAGGCGTCCCCGGCCACGAGGTCGATCACCACGTCATGCGATTGTGCACCCAGCGCCTTGACCAGATTGTCACCCCTGTGAACCACCCGCGCCGCCCCCAGTTCAAGCAACCGTTCGGATTTGGCCGGGGTGGTGATGGCCGTCACAATCGCGCCGCGTGCGCGCAGCAATTGCACGGCGGCCGAGCCGACACCGCCCGAAGCTCCGGTCACCAGAACCGCCTCTCCGGATCGAACCCCGGATCGGGCGATCATGTTTTCCGCAGTGGAATAGGAACAGGGAAACGATGCCAGTTCGACATCCCCAAGGTCGGATTTGATGGCATGTGCATGGCACGACGCAACCCGGGCATATTCAGCAAAGCCGCCGTCACACTCGGACCCGAAATACCAGGGGTTGGCCAGAACCTGCCCGTTTGCCTGGCGGATGCAGGGTTCGACCAATACCCGTTCGCCAATACGATTGCGGTCAACTCCGCCGGCGACGTCAACGATTTCACCGCAAACATCGGCACCCTGAATGCGCGGAAATATCAGCGCCTCACCGGACCAGCTGGCATCCGACGCATCACCATCGTCTTTTGAGTACCACGCCAGCCGTGTGTTGATGTCGGTGTTGTTCACGCCCGCCGCACCAACCTTGATCAGCACATCGCCCGGTGCCAATTCCGGGATTGCCAGATCCGTCCGAAATTCTAACATCTCTGGGCCACCATGTCCGGTCAACACGATCCCCGACATCGTTTCGGTCATATTCCTACCTCTTCGCTCAGATCAAACTCGACGCACCGACGAGCGCGCGCCGACCAGCGCCGCCAGCAGATAAACCCCACCAACAAAGACCAAAGCCCCCGCGGCAAACAAGGCCAGTCCGGCCTGCATCGGATTCATTCCGGCCAATTGCGGCACCTGCGTCAGTACCAATTCGGGCAACGCCCCGGTCAGGGTGGCCCATCCCAGCGTCGCCCCCATCCAGCCCAGCAATGCCACCCCGGTGAACCCCGTCAACCAGCGCATGCCGCCGTGCGAGCCGCGCAAGGCCCGGCGCAACGCGGTCAAAGGCCGCGAGAAATCGCGCTGGACGGCGATCAGGGCGGGTACAATCAACAGCACAAGGATCAATCCAAACCCAAGGCCATAGACCAGAGTGATCACCGTCGGTTTCAGGAATTGCGCTTGTTGCGAGCGTTCGAACAACAACGGCGTCAGCCCCAGAACCGTGGTCAGCGTGGTCAGAACCACCGGGCGCAGCCGGTCTGCCGCCCCATCAATGATCGACGGAATAAGCCCGCGATCACGGGCGTATTCGTCGATCGTTGTCACCAGAACAATCGAATCGTTGATGATGATCCCGGTCATGCCCAACAGGCCGACCACCGTGAACATGCTTAGCGGAATGCCCCAGTAATTATGGCCCCAGATTGTCCCGACCAGCCCGAAAGGAATGATCGCCATCACCACCAATGGTCGGGTCCAGCTGGCAAATACCCACGCCAGAACCAGGTAGATCCCGGTCAGGCACAGAGTCAGCCCGGTCCGCGCATCGCTGAGAAATTTGTTCTCTTGCTCAGACAGACCCGCAACCCGCCATTCCACCTGCCGTTCACTGGCGATCTTTGGCAGGATTTCCTCTTCCAACGCCCGGGCAATCTCTTCTGCCTGCGCCGGATCATCCTCGGACACATCGCCTGTCACGCTGATTACCCGGATACCATTCTCGCGTCGTACGGTCGAAAACCCGGTCCTCTGTTGGACACTGACAATATCCGCCAGCGGCACATAGGCACCGTTGGGTGACCGCATATACGTCCGCTCCAGAAAATCTGCCGTCAACTCATCCCTCGGCAGTTCAACCCGTATCGCCGCCGACCTTGGCCCCTCAGGGTATGTCGCCGCCTCAAGCCCGTTCAATCGCGCCCGCAACGCCGACCCAAGGGCGTCAATGGTAAAGCCCAACGCCTGGCCCTGTGGCGTCAGGTCCAAAATCAGTTCTTCCTTGTCATAGGCCAGATTGTCCTGCACCGCCGACACCTCAGGATAGCGCAGCATAGCGGTTTGTAAGTCTTCGGAGGCCGCTTTCAGGGTTTGCACATCGGCGCCAAAGAATTCCACATCCAATGCCTCCCCCCCCGGTCCCGAGCGATACCCGCGAAACGAGACAATTTCAGCTTGCGGATGGCGGTTCACCATATCCTGCAATTTGCCCACAAAGGCAAAACTGGAATAGGGCCTCAGGTCGGCGTCAATCAGTTCAATCGAAATCCCGCCCAGCAGGTCCTTGTCCTTGGTGTCGACCCCCGACAACCCATAGCCCGCATTGCCGCCAATCTCGGCCATTACGTAAACCAGCGGGTTCAGCCCGTGTTCGGCTTCGTATTCAGCGCCCAAAGCCTCGGTCGTACGCTGCATCTCTCGCATCATCTCAAGCGTTTCAGCCCGACTTGCCCCTTCGGCCATGGCGAAATTACCGGTCACAGACCCGCGTTCAGGGGCATTAAAAAACCGCCATTTCACATCGCCCTGAATGAACACCGCGACTTGGGAGGCCAGCACCACCGTCACCCCGGCCAGCACCACATACCGGCCCTTTACCACCAGCACCATCAACCGTCGGAATACTGTATCGCGGAACCAGCGAAAGCCGATATTCACCTTCCGGTTGGGCCAGTCATACCAGTGTTCTTGTGCCGTATGGGCAATCGCCGTGGACATGTGGTGCGGCAGGATCAGAAAACATTCCACCAAAGACGCCAGCAGGACAACAATCACCGTAAACGGAATATCCTTGATCAGATCGCCAAACCGCCCACCAATGGCGATCAGCCCAAAGAACGCAATCACCGTGGTCAAGGTCGCGGCAAACACCGGCATCGCCATCCGCCTTGCTGCATTCTCGGCCGCCTGCACCGGGTGTTCGCCCAACCGCCGTACCCGGAAATCGGCGTGTTCACCAACCACAATGGCGTCGTCCACCACGATGCCCAACGTGATGATCAGGCCAAACAGGCTCACCATGTTGATGGTCAACCCCGCCACATACATTAAAGCAATCGCTGCAAACATCGCCGCCGGAATGCCCGCCGCCACCCAGAACGCAACCCGTGCGTTCAGGAACAAGAACAACAGCATGACCACAAGGCCCAGACCCATCAGCCCGTTATCCACCAGAATATCCAACCGGTCGGATATTGCTGCGGCCCGTGTGCGGATCAATTCAATCGCAACTCCTTTGGGCATGGAAAGCTGCATGGCCGCGGCCATATCTTCGACTTTTCCCTGAATACGGATTGCATCGCCACCATTGGCCCGGTCAATACGAATGGAAATCGCCGGGTTGTCGCCAACAAAATAGCTCCGATTCCGGTCCACCCCTTCAACGCTGATCGTCGCCACATCGCCAATCTTAAGCGTTGAACCATCAGCGTTTGAGCGCAAAACAATCCCGGCAATATCCTGAGGTTTGCGCTTTTCCGTGCCGGTGCGCACCCGCGCATTGGCCCCGCTCACATCCCCCGCCGGGTCTGCATCCACCTCGGCGGCAATGGCGCGGGATATCTCGGCCATTGAAATATCGTACGCCACCAGGCTCGCCGAGGGCACCTCGACAACCGTCTGAGGGGCAGCCACACCGCGAATGGTGGTCCGCGTCACCCCGACGCTGAACAATCGTGTGACAAACTCGTCGGCGAACAGGCCCAATTGCGCGGGCCCAACCGGGCCGGTAATCACCACGTCCGTTACCCTGTCGCGCCACTTGCCGCGTCTGACAACCGGGTCATCGGCCTCGGCAGGCAAGGTGGTGATCGCATCCACCGCCACCTGAACATCGTCAGCGGCGCGCGCCATATCCCAACCCGGCTCAAACTCCAGTTTGATACTTGCCCGACCCTCGCGTGATGTCGAAGACGAGGCTTCGACGCCGTCCACCCCCAATAACGCAGATCCCAGGATCTGAACGATTGCCCCGTCCACGTCCTCGGGGCCGGCCCCGTCCCAGTTGACGGACACCCGAACATTATCGACAATCACATCAGGAAAGAACTGTGCGCGCATATTCGGCACCGCCGCCGCGCCAAGAACCAACAGCACCACCAGCAACAGGTTCGCCGCCGTCCGGTGCCGGGTAAAATACGACAACAACCCACCGGCTGCCTTGGGAATATCACGCAGCATCGCGCCTTAACCCCCCATCCGCGCCTCAATTCGCTGGACCAGCCGCGCCGGGACCATCGCCTCGGTTAACTGCTCCAACATATCGGCCTTCACTTCTTCGGGCATCCGTTTTGAACTTTCGACAAACGCCACCAACCTGGCCCGCCGCGCATCTGTCAGTTCCAGCAACTCGGGTTCCTCATCGGCCTCACCCAAGGCCCGCACCCGAATACCCGCCCCCAGCAAAGGCGTGCGCCCGGCAACCACCCGGCGCCCTTCAAGTCCGGCACCGCGCACCAGAACGTCATCGCCCTGACGTCGCACCAGTTCGACTTTTAAGGACTCCAGCCGACCTTCGTCATCCAATACCAAAACGGTCGAAGCCGCATCCAAAGCAGACGCAGGCAGTCGCGCAACCCCGGTCACTTCCGGTTCTTCAACCGTAACCGTCACAAAATCCCCCGGCTTAAACCCGCGCGCGCCTTCTAGACGGGCAAATATCACCCGCCCCGACTGGCCCGCTCCGGTTGCCGCCGAATCCCGGCTGATCGACCCCGAAGCGGTCAAATCCGCTCCGGTTACGTTCAAAATTGCCGTAACAGGTGCCTGTACCAATGACCCAGACTGGCCCAATAACCGCGCGTATTGCGCCGTAGACACCCGAAACGACACTTCCAAAGCCGTCGGATCAATCAGTTTGGCCAGCTTCTCATTGGGCGACACCAGCCGCCCCTCAACCAATGAGACCTCACTCAGCACGCCGCTGAAACCGGCCCTCACGGTCAATTCGTCCAGATCCCGTCGCGCGGCCTCTAATGCAATTCCGGCCCGCGCCAGTCGCGTTGCCGCAAGGTCCACGCGACCCTCCGCACTCGCCACCGCCTGTCGCCGTGCCAACACCGCCGCCCGCGCGACCGCCGCCGCCAGCTCTGCCGTTTCAGCCGCCGCCGCCGTGCCTACACCACGCTCTCGCAAATCAGCCTGCCGCTGATTCGCCCGGCCTCTCAACTCTGCCTGATCCCTTGCCGCCCCAAGCTCGTCTCCGGCCAGAACCAGCCCGCGCTCGGCATCGCGCACCTCGGCGCGCGCATCCGACACATCACTTTCGGCCCGCTGAAACGCCGCTTTGGCATCTGCCGGATCAATCTGCACCAAAACCTCGCCGGCCCGCACAACACCGCCTTCTTCAAAACTGCCCGCAAGGGTAACAATACGCCCGCCCGCAGGCGCGTGTATTTCCAATGTCCGCCTGCTTTGAATTTGCCCAAAAGCCTGCAACACTGGGGCAATCGTCTGTATCTCGGCGGTAATCGCATTGACCGCAAACACCCGTTCTTTCGCCACCGGGGCAGGGCGCTCATTGCTCATGCGCACCTGAATCGCACCGCGGATGATCTGCCCGGCATAGACCAACAGGGCCAGCGTCATTGACGCCAGCAACACCCCTACCAGACTTTGGCGTAAAAACCGCATCCTTCAAGTCACCTAAAAAGGCCCGCAGGCCATTTCTTCATCCGTCGCAGAACCTATTATGCGTCAAATATGCACAAAACGCCAAGCCACAAGGATGTTAACGCGGGATTTGGCTATTTCCGTCGCAAATGTTCGTCCAATCGCGGCATTATCTCAACAAAGTTGCACGGTTGATGACGATAATCCAACTGAGGCCGCAATATTCCGTCCCACGCGTCCTTGCATGCCCCCGGACTTCCGGGCAGCGCAAACAGATACGTCCCCCCTGCCACGCCGCCTGTTGCCCGGCTTTGCACCGCACTGGTGCCGATCTTCTCCATCGAGATTATTGTGAACACCGTTCCAAACGCTTCGATCTCTTTCTCATAGACATCGCGGTGCGCCTCAACTGTGACATCCCGACCGGTCAGGCCGGTGCCGCCGGTTGAGATTATTACATCCACATTCTTATCGGCTATCCAGTTACGCAATCGTTGTGCAATCTGATCCCGTTCATCGCGGACAATCTCGCGACCGGCCAGAACATGACCGTCGCCCAACAACCGATCAACCAGAATTTGCCCGGATTTGTCATCCTCAGGACGGCGCGTGTCAGATACGGTCAGAACCGCAATCCGAACCGGCACAAACTCCAGGACTTTATCATTTTCGCTCATGTCAAACCTCAAACCAATTGGCAAACGGCCCCAGATTGACCACTTTCGTCCGGCCAATCATACCACTTTGCCCCCAAGAATCATGAATATGCCCGCAGAAGGCCAGCTCCGGCTGCACCCGCTCAATCGCCTCATATATCGCCACTGACCCGACCGAGCTGCCCCCCGACGTTTGGTCTGCCACCCCCTTCGGGGGCGAATGCAGCACCAATATATCGGCGGCTTCGCACCCGCTCAGCATTTCGGCGGCCTTCGCTTCGCTCAGGTCACAAGACCACGCGCCAAAGGGTGTTTCCGGTACGGCGTAGCCAAGCCCAAACAGGCGAATTCCACCAATCTCAATTCCGCGCCCGTGCAAAACGTGGCAACCAACGGGCACGGCTTCTATCAACTCCGCTTTGCTTTCGGCATTGCCCGGAACCACCACCATCGGTGCGGTGATCCCACCCAACATCCCCATTGCCTCTGGCAACCCTTCACGCATGTTACAGAAATCACCCGCGCCAATCACCAGATCGGCCGCCTTGGCCGCCTCAACAATCACCTCAGCCCGCGCCATCGAGTGATGCAAATCCGAAAACGCCAATATCTTCATTTCAACTTCGCCTTCAGGCTCAACAAATCCACCCAGGCCTCTCGCTTGGCCCCCGCTTGGCGCAACAAATACGCCGGATGAAACATCGGCAACACCGGTTTGCCCCACGCCTCAACCCATGTCCCCCGCATCCGGGTAATCCCGCGCCGTCCTAAAACGGCATCACAGGCGATATTGCCCATCAACACGATGAAATCCGGGTCAGCCAGCGCCACGTGCCGCTCAAGAAAGGGTAACATTATCGCAACTTCTTCCTTACTCGGGTCGCGGTTCTGCGGCGGTCTCCAGGGCATCACATTGGTGATATACACCGACGCCTCCCGACTAAGGTCAATCGCCGCCAGCATCCTGTCCAGCAACTGTCCGGCGCGGCCCACAAACGGCCGCCCCTCCCGGTCCTCATCGCGCCCCGGAGCCTCGCCAATGATCATTACGCGCGCGCCCGCAACCCCATCACAAAACACCAACTGCCGCGCGCCCTTCTTCATCTCGCACAACTCAAACGCCTCCAAAGCCGTCCGCAAAGCCGCCAAAGACCCAGCTCTCGCCGCCGCCGCCTTGGCAACACCCACCGGATCAACCTCATCCTCAACCACGGGCGCAACAACCGCCTTCAAGGGCGCAGACTTCTCGGGAACCCCGTAGCGATCCACCGGCATATCGCCAATCGCCTCAGTCGCCCCCAACTCTACCTGCCACTCAAGCAAAGCCCGCGCCGTATGATATTCTTCAACCGATTCCATTCCTCAAACCTAAGCCTCATCGCCCGTAAGCAAAACACCCCTTGCGCATCTTTGACCCCTAAATATCCCCGCCGGAGGTAAAAAATCTCTTCTGGCGCAACTTGCCCACATCAACCCACCCCCATATAACGCCCCAAACCACACCGGAGTCCCGCCGATGTCCTTCCTTCACCGCCACCTCCTTGGCATCGAACACCTAAGTCCGAATGACATCACCACCATCCTCGACCTTGCCGAAAGCTATGTCGACCTGAACCGCCAATCGGCCAAACACGTCGATGTCCTCTCCGGCCTCACCCAAATCAACATGTTCTTCGAAAATTCCACCCGCACCCAGGCCAGCTTTGAGATTGCCGGCAAACGCCTCGGTGCGGACGTCATGAACATGGCCATGCAGGCCTCTTCTGTCAAAAAGGGTGAAACCCTGATCGACACGGCGTTGACCCTCAACGCCATGCACCCCGACCTTCTGGTGGTGCGTCACCCCCACTCCGGTGCCGTCGACCTGCTGGCGCAAAAGGTCAATTGCGCCGTGCTGAACGCCGGTGACGGCCAACACGAACACCCCACGCAGGCCCTGCTTGACGCGCTCACCATAAGACGCGCCAAGGGACGTCTGCACCGGCTGAGTATCGCCATCTGCGGTGACATCGCCCATTCCCGTGTTGCCCGCTCCAACATCTTTCTTCTGGGCAAAATGGAAAACCGCATTCGCCTGATTGGCCCTCCAACCCTGATGCCGTCAGAAATCGACCAATTCGGCGTCGAAGTTTACGAAGATATGGGTGAAGGCCTGCAAGGCGTGGACGTTGTGATGATGCTGCGCCTGCAAAAAGAACGCATGGACGGCGGCTTTATCCCTTCGGAACGGGAATATTACCACCGTTACGGCCTCGACGCCCGCAAGCTCAAACTCGCCAAACCCGACGCCATCGTCATGCACCCCGGCCCGATGAACCGGGGCGTTGAAATCGACGGAACATTGGCTGACGACATCCACCGCTCGGTCATTCAGGAACAGGTGGAAATGGGTGTCGCCGTGCGCATGGCGGTGATGCAGCTTCTGGCCCGAAACCTTACCGCATCCCGCGAACCAGCTGCCGTATGACTTTTTCCAAGGATATTCCTGCCGACTGGCGCGGCATGGGCGCTCCGATTGAAATTCCGGCTAACGAACATGGGCGTCTTCGATTGTTTGCGCTTAACGACCAACTTAGTCACGAAATCGCCCACTCAGGCGTATTGGACCACCTGTACCTGGCTCTGGGCACAAACCCTTCAACTGGCCCACTACACGACCCCGACGTGCAGATCGTCCACTTGCGCACAATTGAAGACATGGGGCTACCGGCCTTTCTGCAAGACGCTTATGACATCGACCCTGCAGAGCTTACCCCCCAAACCAACATTCTGAACGCCCAAAGTGGCACCATTGCCCTGATCCGCTCGGGTGCCTTCAACGCACGCGCCCTCCAACTTACCCCATCCGATCAGGCCGCATTGGTCGCTACTTTTACCGAGCCCCAAACCGATTGGACCTCCAAGCCCATGCCGACTTCACCACCCATCCGCACCTCTCCCCGCGCCGCCCGCTCGCGGGCGCGCCGTATCGGACTATCCCTGTTCGCGGTGATGATGACGCTGATCCTGCTGTTTGTTCTCTGGCTGGCAACATGACGCAGTTCAGGGCAGATCGCGCCGCATATCTTCGCCACAACGCATGGCTGGCGGTGTTTGGCATGGGTGGTGCCGTGGCGCTGCTCTGGCTGATGGGTAATCCGCATTTCTGGACTGGCGCGCCGGCCGGCCTGTTGGCGATTGTCCTGCGTGGTTGGTATCTCGGCTCGGAAGAGCTTGGCGCTGTTTGGGAGATCGACGACAGGACCCAAGATCCGGCCCTTTCCGGCCCCGCCGAACGCAATATCCGCTTGACTGAAATTCAAACCGTGCGATCCATGGGCAGCTTTGTTCAGGTTATCACCCGCACCGGCGACAAACATCTGATCAAATATCAGGCCGATCCGGACGACACCATCGCCCGGATCAAGGCGGCGCAACAAACGGGGGCATCATGAGTACACCGCAAGGCTGGGACAGCATCCTCGACCCGGGCGAGGAAATCCTCTGGCAAGGCCGCCCCGACGGCGCTGTCACCCTGCGCCCCCGCAACATCATGATGCTGATTTTTGGGTTGTTCTTTGCCGGCTTTGCGCTGTTCTGGATGGTCATGGCGGCGCAGTCAGGCGGCGGTGTCTGGATGTTCGGCCTGATCCATTTCTCAGTCGGCGCGGGCATCGTCTTTTCCGCCCTGTTCTGGGGCACTTTCAAACGGCGGCGCAGCTGGTACACGCTGACCAATAACCGTGCCATCATCGCCTCGGACCTGCCAATCATCGGCAAACG